>JAEERN010000216.1 GCA_016285815.1 Clostridiales bacterium | reverse complement strand
CGTTGCCGAGGGATTTGCTCATCTTGCGGCCCTGGCTGTCGCGCACGAGGCCGTGGATCAGCACGGTGTCGAAGGGGTGCTGCTTCATCTGCTCCATTCCGGAGAAGATCATGCGTGACACCCAGAAGAAAATGATGTCGTAGCCCGTCACGAGAACGCTCGTGGGATACCAGTAATCGAGTTCCTCCGTCTTTTCCGGCCAGCCCATCGTGGAGAAAGGCCAGAGGCCAGAGGAGAACCAGGTATCGAGCACGTCCTCCTCGCGGCGGATGTTCTTGCTGTGGCACGCCTCGCACTCCGTGGCGTCGTTACGGGAAACCGTCATGTGGCCGCAGTCCTCACAGTACCACGCCGGGATCTGATGGCACCACCAGAGCTGGCGCGAGATGCACCAGTCGTGGATGTTCTCCATCCAGTTCGTATAGATCTTGGCAAACCGCTCGGGGATGAACTCCGTCTCTCCGTCGCGGACGACGCGCATGGCCTCGCCGGTCAGCGGCTGCATCCGGACGAACCACTGCTTCGAGGCCAGCGGTTCCACCGTGGTGCCGCAGCGATAGCAGGTGCCGACGTTGTGACGATGTCCCTCGACGCCGACCAGCAGCCCCTGCTCCTCCAGATCGCCGACGATGGCCTTGCGGGCGGCATAGCGGTCCATGCCGTCGTACTTGCCGCCGTTGATGATGCAGGCGTTCTCGTCCAGGATGAGATACTCCGGAAGACCGTGGCGCTTGCCCACCTCGAAGTCGTTGGGGTCGTGGCACGGGGTGATCTTGACGCAGCCGGTGCCGAATTCCCGGTCCACATAGCTGTCGGCGACGACGGGGATCTCGCGGCCCACCAGCGGCAGGATCAGCGACTTGCCCACCAGATGGGCGTACCGCTCGTCCTCGGGGTTGACGGCCACCGCCGAGTCGCCCAGCAGCGTCTCGGGACGGGTCGTGGCGATGACGACATATCCGCTGCCGTCGGCGATGGGATATCTGATGTGCCAGAAATGGCCGTCCTGCTCTTCATAGACGACCTCGGCGTCGGACAGGGCCGTGCGGCATTTGGGGCACCAGTTGATGATGCGGTTCCCCCGGTAGATCAGGTCCTTTTCATACAGGTTGACGAAGACCTCGCGCACGGCGCGGGAGCACCCCTCGTCCATGGTGAAGCGCAGCCGGTCCCAGTCGCACGAGGCACCCAGCTTTTCCAGCTGTTCCACGATGCGGCTGCCGTATTTTTCCTTCCAGGCCCAGACCAGCTTCAGAAACTCGTCCCGGCCGTAGTCATAGCGGGTCTTTCCCTCGGTCTTGCGCAGATGCTCTTCCACCTTGATCTGTGTGGCGATCCCGGCGTGGTCCGTGCCGGGCAGCCAGAGGGCGGAATAGCCCTGCATCCGCTTAATCCGGGTGAGAACGTCCTGCAGCGTCATATTCAGCGCGTGGCCCATGTGGAGCTGTCCCGTCACGTTGGGGGGCGGCATCACGATGCAGAAGGGCTTTTCGCGGGATCGGGACGCGCGGAAAAGCTCTTTTTCGCCCGCCAGAGATCGTAGATCCGCCCCTCCACCGCCTTGGGGTCGTATACCTTTTCCAATTCTCGAGCCATATGGGATTACTCCGTTCCGTTCGTTGTGATGGATTCCCGTTCATTATACCACAGCGCACGGAAAGATGCAATCGGGAAAAGGCAAAAAACACGGCGAAGTTCCGCGTTTCCGTGGGCAAGTTTCCCTTGCAATCCGGGGGAATATGATATATAATAATTCTGATCGAGAACCCAGAAAAGGAGCTGGAGCGTTTTGAACTTCTCCCGTCGGATGCGCGGCGTCGAGCTGGACCACGCCAAAGGGTCGAGGCTTTCCGAGACTCTGGCGATGCCGGCCCCCGAGACCGTCGTCATCCCGTTGAAACAGCATATCGGCGCGCCGTGCGAGCCCTGCGTCGCCTCGGGCGACAAGGTCTTCGTCGGCACGAAGATCGGCGACTCCCCCGCTTTCGTTTCGGCGCCGATCCACTCCAGCGTCTCCGGCACGGTCGAGGGCTTTTCCGAGATCCTGACCGCCCAGAACGAGCTGGTCAAATGCGTCCGCATCCGGAACGACGGATTGGACGAGCACGATCCCTCTCTGGCCCCTCCCAAGGTCGAGACCAAAGAGGACTTCCTGCGCGCCGTCCGCAGCTGCGGACTGGTAGGCCTGGGCGGAGCGGGCTTTCCCACCCACGTCAAGCTGGCCTATAAGGACATGGATCGGGTCAAGAAGCTCTACGTCAACCTGGCCGAGTGCGAGCCGTACATCACCGCGGACAACCGCGAGGTCTTCGAGAACGTCTACGGCATCATCGACGGCATCAAGACGGTCCTGAAGTGGACCGGCATCCCCGAGGCCGTGGTGGTTGTGGAAAACAACAAGCCCATCGGTACGCAGATCCTGCTGCTGCACCTGTCCCAGATCCCGGAGATCAGCGTCAAGGTCATCGGCACCAAGTACCCCAAGGGCGCGGAAAAGGTGCTGGTCTATGAGGCCGGCGGCCCGGTGATCGGCCGCGGACAGCTTCCGGCGGACTGCGGCGTCATCGTCATGAACATCTCGACGGTATCGGTCATCTCCCACTATATGAAGACGGGCAAGCCTCTGGTCAAGCGCCGGGTCACCGTGGACGGCGATCTGATCGCCCCGCCCATGAACCTGTTCGTCCCCATCGGGACCCCGATCTCCAACGTCATCGATTTCTGCGGCATCGACCGGGAACGGGTGAACATGGTCCTGGCCGGAGGCGCCATGATGGGCCAGTGCGTCATCGACCTGTCCACACCCGTCACCAAGACCACCAACGCCGTCCTCTGCTTCGAGCACTATTACGACCGCGACAAGAGCCCCTGCATCCACTGCGGCCGCTGTATCCGGGTCTGTCCCATCAAGCTGTCGCCGGCGGTCATCGAGCGGGCCTACGACATGCGGAACGCCGAGGCGCTGAAGGCGGCCAACGTGGACCTCTGCATGAACTGCGGCTGCTGCTCTTACGTGTGCCCCGCCAAGCGGGACCTGTCCCACAAAAACCAGCTTGCCAAGGCGTTCCTCAAGGCAAGCCAGATCCATGCGAACGGAGGGAAATGACATATGGAACGACGGATGGTCGTGACCTCTTCGCCGCATATCAAGTCCGGCGTCACCACCCAGCGCATCATGCTGGACGTCCTCATCGCCCTGACCCCGGCGCTTGTGATGTCGGTGGTCTATTTCGGGCCCATGAGCCTGGCCTGTGTGGCCACCAGCGTCGGAAGCTGTCTCTTCTTTGAGTGGGGCGCGGAAAAGGTCTTCCGCCGCCCGGTGACCGTGCGGGACCTCTCCGCGGTGGTGACCGGCGTGATCCTCGCCTTCAACCTGCCGGTGACGACGCCGCTCTGGATCTTCCCCATCGCCGCGTTCTTCGCCATCGCCGTCACCAAGCAGCTCTTCGGCGGCATCGGCCAGAACTTTGCCAACCCGGCGCTGGTGGGCCGCATCGTCATCATGCTCTCCTTCGCCGCGAAAATCTCCTCGTATCCCAAGCCCTTCGCCTGGACGGGCTGGCTCGGCGGGGTCGAGGCCGCGACGGGCGCCACGCCTCTGGCGGCCGAGGTCAAGCCGGGACTTCTGGATCTGTTCATCGGCAACCACGGCGGCGCTCTGGGCGAGGTCTGCGCGGCAGCCCTGCTGCTCGGCGGGATCTATCTGGTGATCCGGCGCGTCATCTCGCCGCTGGTCCCGGTGGTCTTCATCGGGACCGCCGCGCTGTTCAGCTGGATCTTCGGCGCGGACCCGCTGGTCTCGATCCTGTCCGGCGGCCTGTTCCTCGGCGCCATCTTCATGGCGACGGACTACGCCACCACGCCGTCCACCTGGCCGGGCAAGCTGATCTTCGCCGTCGGCTGCGGCTTCTTCACGGCGCTGATCCGCGCCTTCGGCTCGTATCCCGAGGGCGTCAGCTTCGCGATCCTTCTGATGAACATCGCAACGCCGCTCATCGACCGCTTTACCCGTCAGAAGCCCTTTGGAGGTGAAGCGAAGTGAAGTTCAAATACGTCAAGCCCACGCTGGTCCTGTTGATCATCTGCGTGGTCATCTCCGCGGCGCTGGCCGCCACCTATCGCCTGACTTACGTGCCGCCGGTCACCGACCCGGCGCAGATCGTCGCCCTCATGGCCGACGATTACGCCGAGGTGCTGCCGGGTTCGACGGACTACGTGCTGGTCGAACGGACCGAGGGCTATGAAAAGCTGGCCCGCGGCGCCGTGGTCGAACGGGTCACGGCTTCCAACGGCTGTATCGTCACGGTCCACTCCTCCGGCCAGTACGACTCGGATCCCATCCGCGTCCTGGTGGGCGTCGGCGCCGACGGCGCCGTCACGGGGGTCAAGCTGCTGAAGATCAGCGAGACGCCCGGCATGGGCATGAAGACCAACAACCCCCGCTGGCTGGCCCAGTTCGTCGGCGGGACGTCGTTCTCGCTGGACGGCAGGACCGGCGCCGGCATCGACGGCGTGACCAGCGCGACGAAATCGTCCCGCGCCGTGGTCAACGCGGTGAACATGGCCGTCGAGGCCGCCGCAGAACTGAGGAAGGAGGCGAACTGACGTGGAAAAGAAAAGCATCTGGCAGATCTTCCGGAACGGCCTGATCGACGAGAACCCCACGTTCCGGCTGCTGCTCGGCATGTGCGCCCCGCTGGCCATCACGACCTCGGCCTCCAACGCCATCGGCATGGGCCTGGCCACCACCTTCGTGCTGGTCTGCTCCAACGCGGTGATCTCGGCCCTGCGTCGGGTGATCCCCAAGGAGGTCCGCCTTCCCGCCTTCATCACCATCATCGCCGGCTTCGTCACCATCGTCAGCCTGGTGATGCAGCGGTATTTTGCCTCGCTCTACGACTCTCTGGGCGTGTTCTTGGAGTTGATCGTCGTCAACTGCATCATCCTCGGCCGGGCCGAGATGTTCGCCAGCAAGAACAAGGTGATCCCCTCTCTGGCGGACGGTCTGGGCATGGGCCTCGGCTTTACCGCGGCTCTGTTGATCATCTCCACCATCCGGGAGATCCTGGGCAATCTGAGCTGGTTCGGCTTCAGCTTCTTCGGAGACGACGTCTCCGGCATGCTGTTCTTCATCCTGCCCGCCGGCGCGTTCTTCGTGCTGGGGATGCTGACGGCCCTGATGAACGTGATCTTCGCCAAAAAGCCCGCCAAAAAGAACGACGCCGGCTGCGCCGGCTGTCCCGGCGCCTCGGCCTGCGGCGGATCCTGTGACAGAAAGGAGGCCGAGGCCAAATGACCGTCTTCCGGAACATCTGCGTGATCCTGGTCTCTGCGATCCTGGTCGACAACTACGTGCTGTCCCAGTTCCTCGGCATCTGCCCCTTCCTGGGCGTGTCGAAAAAGACCTCCAGCGCGCTGGGCATGAGCGGCGCGGTCATCGCGGTCATGACCATCGCCGGCGCGGTGACGTGGCCCATCCACAAGTACGTCCTCGAGCCCTACGATCTGACCTATCTGTCCACCATGGCCTTCATCCTCATCATCGCCATGCTGGTCCAGTGCATCGAGATCCTGCTCAAGCGCTTCATCCCCGCCCTGTACAACTCTCTGGGCGTGTATCTGCCGCTGATCACCACCAACTGCGCCGTGCTGGGCGTCACGCTGCTGAACGTCGACCAGTACGGAAAGTTCTACGAGGCGGTGCTGAACTCCTTCGCCGCCGGCATCGGCTTCGCGCTGGCGCTGATCCTGTTCTCCGGCATCCGCGAAAAGCTCGAGACCTGTGAGATCCCCAAGGCGTTCCAGGGCATGCCCATCGCCCTGATCGCCGCCAGCATCACGGCGCTCTCCTTCGCGGGGTTCGCCGGTCTGTTCGGCATATGAGCGGGAAGGAGTGAATCGCGATGGAATACTGGCTTCCCATCCTGTTGTTCGTCGTGCTGGCGCTGGTGGCCGGCGCGCTGCTGACCTTTCTGTCCTTCAAGTTCCCCAGCGGCACCACCGACGACGTGAACGCCGTGCGCGACGCCCTGCCCGGGCTGAACTGCGGCTCCTGCGGGTTCGCCGGATGTGACGAATACGCCAAAAAGTGCGTCTCGGAAAAGCTGGCCCCCAACCTCTGCGTGCCCGGCGGCAACGAGGTCGCCGCCAAGATCAGCGCCGTCACCGGCGTTCCCTTCGAAGAGGTCAAATCCGTGGTGGCCCACGTGCGCTGCCGCGGGAACTACGACGTGACGCAGGACAAATACGACTACCGCGGCGTGCTCTCCTGCGCGGCCTCGAGCCTGTTCTACGGCGGGCGCAGCTCGTGTCGGGACGGCTGTCTGGGCTTCGGCGACTGCGCCGAGGCGTGCCCCAGCGGGGCCATCCGCGTGGACAACGGCGTTGCCGTCGTGGACCGTTCGCTCTGCACCGGCTGCCTCATCTGCACGCGCATCTGCCCCAAGCACATCATCGTCGGCATCCCGCGGGACGCGGCCGTCGTCGTCTCGTGCAGCTCGAACCTCTCCGGCAAGGACACGCGCCAGATCTGCCGCAACGGCTGCATCGCCTGCCGGATGTGCGAGCGGAACTGTGAAACGGGCGCGATCAAAGTCAACTCCAACCACGCCGCCATCGATCAGACGCTCTGCACGGGCTGCGGCAAATGCGCCGAAAAGTGCCCGGTCAAGTGCATCACTGTCGTGGGCGGAAAAGCGGTCCTCAGCGCATGAAGCTCCGGACCGGGGACGCAGTCGTGATCGCCGCGGTGCTCGTCACCGCGGCTTTCCTGCTGTTCTGCCCCCGGCTCTTTGCGGAAAAGCGGGAACGCCTCCTGGCGGAGATCACCGTGGACGGCGAAACGGCCGCTGTGCTGCCGCTGGACCAGGACGCGGTCTTCGACTGCCGCAACGGCGTGGTCGTCACGGTCTCCGGCGGCGCGGTCTCCGTGTCCGAAAGCGACTGTCCGGACCGTCTCTGCGTTCGCCGGGGGCCTGTCTCGGACCGCGGCGCGGTCATCGTCTGCCTGCCCAACCGCACGGTGGTCCGCATCGTCTCCGACGCGGAAAGCGAGGTGGACGGCGTTGTCTGACCGAAAGACCCTGCTGCGCCGGCTGACGCTGATCGCCGCGCTGTCCGCGCTGGGTGCCGCCGTGGGCGCGCTGGAGCGTCCGCTGATGGCTCTGATTCCCCTGCCCCTGCCCGGATTCAAGCTGGGGCTGGCCAATCTGACGGTGCTGTTCACAGCCTATCGTCTGCGCCGCCGGGACGCGTTTCTCGTTATGGGCGTCCGCGTGGCGCTGGTCAATCTGGCTTTCGGAACGCCGGTCTCGCTGGCGCTGGCCCTGTCCGGCGGGCTCTGCTCTGCCGCGGTCACGGCGGCGTTCTGCCGAAGCCGGACGCTGAGCCCCGTCGGCGTCTCCTGCGCCGCCTCGGCGGCCCACATGGCCGGACAGATCGCCATGGCCGCGGTCATCCTGTCCACCCCGGCGCTGTTCCTCACGTATCTGCCGTGGCTTCTGCTGCTGTCGATCCCCACGGGGCTCCTCAACGGCGCCCTTTCCATCCCGCTGATCCGCCGTGTCCCGGCGCGCCTGACGGTCTTTCCGGCCGCCCCCAAGCCCTGAATCCCGAGGAGTTTCTGCCATGTCCGACAAGATCATGGACCGCGCCCGCGCGGTCCGGCTGCTTTCCGTCTTTTGCCCGCTTTTGTACTTTGCCAGCTACATCACCCGCAAGGGATACGGTGTCGTCATGTCCGAGGTCATCCTGAGCGAAGGCATCACCAACGCCGCCGGAAGCCTCGCCTCGACCCTTTTGCTGATCTCCTACGGCGTCGGTCAGATCCTCAGCGGCGTGCTGGGGGACAAGCTCCGTCCCCAGAACGTCATCACCGCCGGGCTGGGACTCTCGTCGCTGCTGAACCTGCTGATGCCCCTCTGCCCCGGGCCCTATCTCCGCGCCGCGGTCTGGTGTCTCAACGGCCTGGCCCAGTCCATGATCTGGCCGCCGCTGGTGCGGATCATGGCCGAATGCTTCGAGCCCAAGCGCTTCAACGACGTCTGCGTCAACGTCAGCATCGCCGCCACAGGGGGCACCGTGTTCGTCTATCTGACCTCGTCGCTGCTGTGGATCCCCCTGCTCTCCTGGCGGTGGACCTTCGTCACCTCGGCAGTCCTGTGCGCCGCCGTCACCGTCCTCTGGGCGGTCTCGGCGCGGCGCATCTTCCGGGTGGACTTTTCCCGTCCGGCCCCCGCGCCCGAAGGGGCCGCGGCGCCGGCCTCTCCCCGCGTCCGGGAACGGCTCTCCGGAAAGCTTCTGGCGGCCTCTGGCTTCGCGGCCGTGGCGCTGGCCATCGTGCTCCAGGGGGCCCTTCGGGATGGGATCACCGACTGGACCCCGTCCATGGTCATCAACATCTTCTCGGTCTCCAGCGACTCGGCCATTTTGGGGACCGTCGCCGTCCCCGTCCTGACCGCCGTCAGTCTCAAGCTGGTGGGAGCCGTCAACCGGCGGTTCGTCAAAAACGAGGTCACCGCCGGCATGGTAACCTTCGCCCTCTCCCTGGCCGGCTGCGCCGCGCTGGCCCTGTTCTACGACGCCGACCGCTATGTGACGCTGGCGCTGGCCGCCCTGACCTGCTGTGCCGTCAACGCGTCGAACTTCTTCCTGGTCTGCATCACGCCGACGCGCTTCGAGCGGTACGGCCTGGTGTCCACCATGACCGGCGTGATCAACTCCTTCGCCTACGTGGGCTCGGCGTCGGCCACCTACGGCTTCGGCGCGCTGGCGGACCGCGCGGGGTGGCACGTCTGCATGCTGCTCTGGTGCGCGCTGGCCGCCGCGGGGACCGTCCTCTGTCTGGCGGCCATTCGCCCCTGGCGGCGGTTCTTCAGCCGCACCTGACCCTCCCCTCTTATCTTCCAAAAACGAAGCGGCCCGCGTTTCCCTGAAAAAAGGGAAACGCGGGCCGCACTTCATGCGTGCGCGGGGGTCAGAACCTCGGCTTTGGATCCGATTCGTCCATGACCAGCTCGGTCAGAGACGAGGTGAACAACTCTTTCCGTCGGGAGAAGTAAGCCGCGTTGACGGCGGCGAATACCAGCTCGACGGCAAACAGCACGGCGCTTCGAAGCAGAAAGGTCCGCGGCAGCCCGCCGCTGCCGGCGGCCAGCCACGTGGCCAGCACCAGGACCGGCCGGTAAAGCGCCAACGCCGCCAGATGGACCATGGTGGTCCAATAGGCCTTTTTGTCGATCAGCGGCAGAAAGATGCCGCAGACCACGAAAGTGAGCCACAGGACCAGCGACAGCGCCGCATAGACGAATGCGTCGTTGACGCCCCGTCCGGACAGGGCCGCGATCACGGCGCCGCTGGTCTCGGGATCGGCCAGCTTCGTCAGCACGACGGCGGCGAACACGAAAAGTCCGCCGTAGACGTAGGCGAAGAGGAACACCTTGATCCACGAGGTGTTCTTCGGATAGCCGTAGAACTTTTCAAAGCCGTTGGAGGTCATGAGACGTCTATTCCGCGGTATAGCCGAACGCCGTCATCAGCCCCAGCTCGGGCTGACTGGACATCAGGCGGGAGTACTGCACCACCACGGGCACGTCGCTCTCGAGCCGGATGGCATAGGGCTTGTCCTGCGGAACGGGCTTGCCCTCGGCGTTGCGCAGCTTGTCCATGCGGACGTGGTGAGTGCGGCGGGCGCCGCAGAGGGCCGTAAAGCCGGTCATGGGCTCCGCGTCCTCAAAGTACAGCGTCATGGTGACGGTGGCGTCCCGGTCGGAGGTGTTCAGCACACAGACCGACTCGTGGCTGGGAAAATAGCCGTTGGAGTGGGAATCCCAATAGCCGTCGCCGAAGAACCAGAGTTTCTTGCCGTATTCCATTTTGATGCTCCTCGCTTTCGTGATCCGGCGCCTGCGCGCCGGGATTTTTGCCGGGGATCGCCGCCGCGGCGGCGGTTCAGCGTTTGGAAGTGACTTCCGCCTCGTAGACCTTGGCGTCGTCCAGCCAGGCGCGGCCCACGGGCTTGCCCGCCTTTTCGCAGAGCACGTCCCAGACGATGCCCCAGGGCAGGCTTTTGAGCTCTTCCGACAGTGCCAGCACCGAGGTGTTGTCCCCGTCGCGCTCCAGCTGCTTCAGAAGGCCGACGGGCTCGAGATAGGCCCGCAGCAGGGCCTTTCTGGCGTTCCGCGCGCCGATGGTCCAGGCGGCGATGCGGTTGATGGAGGCGTCGAAATAGTCCAGACCGATGTGCACCCGGTCCTCGAACCCGTTGCGGACGATCTCGTTCATGATGGCCTGCAGCTCGTCGTCCATGACGACCACGTGGTCGCTGTCCCAGCGGACCGGGCGAGATACGTGAAGCACCAGCTCGGGCACGAAGAGCAGCGCCGTGGCGATCTTGGCGGAGATGATCTCTGTGGGATGGAAATGGCCGGAGTCCAGCGTCAGCAGCCGGCCGTGCTTGGTGCAATAGCCCAGATAGAACTCATGGCTGCCGACGACGTAGCTTTCGCTGCCGATGCCGAAAAGCTTGCTCTCCAGACTGTCCTTGGTGTACCGCGGATCGACGGGCTGGGCGAAGATCTCGTCCAGCGACTCTTCCAGCCGCTTTCTGGGGGCCAGCTTGTCGATGGGCGCCTCTTTGCAGCCGTCGTGGATCCAGAGGTTGGTATAGCAGGTCTGGCCCAGCTCGCGGCCGAAGTACTCGGCGATGGTGCGGCAGCACTTGGTATGGCGGATCCAAAAGTCCCGGATGGCCTTGTCGGCGTTGGACAGCGAGAAGTCGCCGCTCAGCGGATGGGAGAAATACGTCTCGTTGAAGTCCAGCCCGATGCCGCGCTCTTTGGCATACCGGACCCACGGGGCAAAATGCCGGGGCTCCAGCGCGTCGCGATCGACCTTTTCGTCGGTGTCCAGATAGGTGGCGTGCAGCGAGAGCTTGGTCTTTCCCGGGAAATAGGACAGGACCTTGTCAAAGTCGCGCCGCAGCTCGTCGGCTGTGCGGGCCTTGCCGGGATAGTTGCCGGTGGTCTGGATGCCGCCGGTCAGACCGGCGTCGGGATTCTCGAATCCGCCGACGTCGTCCCCCTGCCAACAGTGGATCGAGACCGGGACCGCCAGCGCTTTTTCGATGGCCGCATCCGTGTCGACGCCATAGGCCGCGTACAGGCCGCGCGCCGCCTCATAGGCTTTTTCAGTGTTCACGGTGGTTATTACTCCTTTTCTTTTGTCGGGGACCCGTTCAGGCCCCGGTCTGCGCGTTCAAAAGGGCGGTGAACCGGCCGTAGGCCTCGTCCCAGCCGTCTCGCCCGTCGGGGGCGTATTCGACCACGGCGCAGGAGTCCGTCACCACCTGGCGGGCCTCCGCCGGGCCGGACAGCTCGCCGATGGCGATGAGCTGGGCGCAGGTGTTGCCCACCGCCGTAGCCTCCACAGGCCCGGCGTAGACCGGGCGCGCCGCGGCCTTCGCCGTAAAGGACATCAGCAGCGTGTCCTTGCAGCCGCCGCCCACCATGCGGATGGCGTCGATGGACCGGCCGAGGATGCCCTCGAGGCTTTCGGTGGCATAGCGGTACTTCAGCGCCCAGCCCTCCAGCACGCCCCGCAGGATCTCGCCCCGGGTCCTGGGCGCGGGCTGTCCCGTGCGGGCGCAGAAGTCCCGCACCTTGCGGATCATGTGGCCCTTGTCGAAGAACGTCGCGTCGTCCGGATCGATGAAGGCGCCGAAGGGCGCCGCGGCGGCGATCTCCGCGTCCAGCACGGCATAGTCGATCTTTCCGAACTCGTGCTCCAGCTCGCGCTTGACCTCCTGATAGATCCAGAGGCCCATGATGTTTTTCAAAAAGCGGATGGTCCGGCCGAAGCCAGCCTCGTTGGTATACTCGGCGCAGAAGGCCTTTTCCGAGGTATCGGGCTGGCCCAGCTCCACTCCCAGCAGACTCCACGTGCCGCAGGAGATGTACTCGCAGCTTTCGCCGGGCCGCATGGGCACGGCCAGCACCGCGCTGCCCGTGTCGTGGCCGCAGACCGAGACCACGGGGATGCGCATGTTGGTCTCGTCGTACAGCTGTTCCCCGGTGGAGCCGATGACGCGGCCGGGCTCGGTGACGGGCAGCAGCATGTCCGTGGGAATCCAGAGGCGGCGGAAGATCTCGCGGTCCCAGTCCCGGGTGCGAACGTCCATGAGCTGGGTGGTCGAGACCATGGACAGCTCCGCCGTCTTGACGCCGGTCAGCATATAGTTCAGCAGATCCGGCATCAGAAGCATGGTCCTCGCCCGTTCCACCGTTCGGGGATACAGGCGGCACAGGGCCTCGAGCTGGAAGATGGTGTTGAACTTCATGAACTGGATCCCCGTGCGGGCGTACAGCTCGGCCTTGGGGATCTTCTCGTAGACTCGCTCCATGGCGCCGTCGGTGAGGCTGTCGCGATAGTAGAACGGGTTGGACAGGGGCTTGTCGTACTCGTCCAGCAGGGCGAAATCCACCCCCCAGGTGTCCACGCCCATGGAGGCGATCTCCTTTTCCCCGCTGCGGTACAGGATGCCGATGCCGGTCTTGATCTCGCCGTACAGCCGCAGGATGTCCCAGTAATAGTGGCCGAAGGCGCAAACCGGGTCATTGACAAAGCGGTGGATCTCGCGGAAGTCCAGCTTCCGGCCGTCGAAATCGGCGAGGATCCCGCGGCCGCTGGAGGCGCCGAAGTCAAAAGTCAGCAGTTTTTTTCCCATGGTTCGGTCTCTCCTTTCGGAAATCGGGTCAGATCCGCTGCAGGAACGCGCCGACGCGCGCGTCAAGGTCGGGATACGCGGCACAGGTCTCGGCCGACGAGAACGAACGGCGCGGATCCTCCGCGGCGCGGTCCTCCGAGGCGATCAGCACGTAAGCCGCGTCCCGCAGGTTGGAAAACTCCTCCGCGCGGGCCGCCGGACAGACGAAGGACTGGCGCGGGGAATTGATGTCCTCGCCGCTGATCTGGAACAGACCGCGCTCGCCGCAGAGACGGCGCACCCGCGCCAGCTGTCCGAGCGTGTTGCGGGACGGCATATAGGTCACCGCCGTATAGCCGCAGGCGCAGAGCTCGTCGAAGAGCTCGTCCAGCCAGCCGTCCTCAAAGGCCTGAGGCCGCTTGTCGCCCGTCACCGAGCTGACCACGTCGCCGAGATAGGCATAGGCCGGGATGGCGCCGATGGAAAGGCCCAGACGGACCGTCTCCTCCGCTGGAGGACACTCGTCCGGCCCCGCGTCCACATAGAACCGCGAGACCAGATCCCCCTTCAAAACGCCCAGCACGTCGTACTCGTATCCGGGGTTCTCCTCGTCGGACAGCCACGCGGCGTTGCGCGCGCTGACGGGCAGGCCCAGCTTTTCGGTCAGCACCGACAGCAGCGGCGCTCCCCGCCCCCAGCGCCTCGTCAGCGCACGGCTCAGGGCGAACAGGATATGCCGTTCGGTGACGCTGCCCCCCTCGAAGGCGCGGCTCAGGGGCAGCACGTCCGCGTCGTAGTCGATGCGCACGTCCGCGGCGGAGACCGCCTCGTTCAGCGCGTCCACCATGCGGCGGTTCCGCGCGCCGCGCGCCGCGCCGACGCGGGCGTTATGGG
>JAEERN010000215.1 GCA_016285815.1 Clostridiales bacterium | reverse complement strand
TCGCCGTGGCGGACGGCGTCGCGCGGCTCGCGGCCGCCGCCAAGCAGGCCTCCGGCGGGCGGGTCGCGGTCGGCGTCTTCTACGGCTATTCGCTGGAGGTGACGTCGCCCCTGAACGGGACCCACGCGCTTCGCCGTCTGTTGGACTGTCCCGACGTCGACTTCTTCTGCTCGCCCAACTCTTACTTCGGCCTTCGGGACCCGGACGCGGACTGGACGGAGATGTACCCCGCCGATTCGGTCCGCCTCGCCGGAAAGCTCTGTCTGCAGGAGTGCGACGTCCGCACCCACCTCACCCGCCCGCTGGCCGACCGCGCGCCGGAGTACGACCCCGGCCGGCGGCTGTCCGGTCCCATCTGGCAGGGGCTGGCCGACCGGGACGCCGCGCAGGCGATGATCCGGAAATCCTTCTGCCGCCAGCTGATCAAGGGCAACGGCTTCTGGTGGTTCGACATGTGGGGCGGATGGTACGACGACCCGGTCCTCATGGAAGAGCTGAAAAAGGCCTTTTCCCTCTATCAGGACTCGCTGTCCCGGCCCGAGCGGGACTCTGCGGCGGAGCTCGCCGTGTTTTTCGACGAGCGCATGTACGCGCACATGACCGACTGCCCCCTGCGGAACGCCGTCTTCGAGCAACGAAAGGCCCTCGGCTTCCTCGGCGCCCCCTACGATCTCTACGAGATCGGCGACTTTCCCGCCGTCTTTCGCCGGTACAGGGCGGTGCTTCTGCTCACCGGCGTCCCGGCGGAGTCCTGCCGCCGCGCCGCGGCCCTCTGCCGGGAAAACGGCCTGCCGTTCCTCGAGAATTCGGCGGACAAGCCGACGTTCTCCGCCGCCGAGCTGCGCCGCTTTTGCCGCGCCTGCGGCGTGCACCTGTACGGCGAGACAGACGACGTGCTCTACGCCGACCGGAACTATCTGGCGATCCACGCCTCGACCGCCGGGGACAAGGCGATCCTCCTTCCCGCCGGAACATCGGCCAGGGCGCTGCTGGGCGGCCGGCCGTTCTCCCAGACCGGGGACCGTCTCACCGTCTCCCTCGGCCGAAACGAGACTGCGCTGTTCGCGCTGGAGCGCCGGAAGGCGCCGCCGCGCCCCGGAGAGGAGACCGCCGTATGACCGCACCTCTGCTGCTGTACCACACCGGCTTTTCCGAGATCCGCCGCCCGGACGTGGCCTTCGGCCGGAAAAACGCGGACTTCGGCCGGGGATTCTACCTCTCCGACGATCCGGAGTTCGCCCGGCGCTGGGCCAGGCGCCGCCGCGGCGCGGACACGGTCTTGAACGTCTACGAGCTGGACTCCGCGGGCCTGACGTTCCTGCGGCTGGACCGGGACGAGACGTGGTTCGACTATATCGCCCGGAACCGGGCCGGCGGCGAGGACCGTCTGCGCGGGGCCGACGTGATCGTCGGCCCCATCGCCAACGACACGCTCTACGACACCATGGGGCTCTTCACCAGCGGCCTGCTGGACCGCGCGCAGGCCCTTTCCCTTCTCCTGCAGGGGCCGCTGTACGGCAGACCGTCCTCAAAACGGAACGGGCGGCGGCCAGCCTTCGCTGGCTCTCCGCCCGCGTGCTGGACGCCGGTGAGATCGACCGCTGCCGCGCGCTCGTCCGCGAGGAGGAAGAGGCGTATCAGGCGCTGTGCGCCCGCGCGCTGGCCGACCCGCCCGGCTGAACCGCGCCGGACAGGAAAAGGCGGCGAACGGGCTCCCGTTCGCCGCCGTCAAAGGTCTGCCGCTCAACGGCCCTCCAGCCGGTCGATCTCCTTCAGCAGGATGTCCCGCGCGTACCCCGCCGACCGGGCCACGGCGCCGGGCTCGAAGGGCACCGACAGGTGCGCGTGGCGCAGGGTCTCGAGATAGCTCATGCTGCCGCCCACCCGGCACAGCTCGAGATAGTCAGCCCAAGCCTTTTCCGGGTCCTCGGCCATCTTTCGCTTGAACTCCAGCGCGCCCATGGTGGTCAGTGTATAGTTGATATAATAGAAGGGGTACAGATAGATGTGCAGCTTGTGGTACCAGTATCCGCCCCGGCCCATGAACTCGTCCTGCGGGTCGTACCGCCGCCACGGCATGTACTTCTCCTCCAGCTTGTGCCACTCCCAGGTCCGCTCTTTGGGCGACAGCTCGGGGTGGGCGTAGCAGATGTGCTGGAACTCGTCCACCGCCACGCCGAAGGGCACGAAGGTGATGGCCTCCTGCAGGTGAGCGAAGCGGAACTTGTCCGCCATCCCGCCGAAGAACCGCTCGGCGTAAGGATAGGCGAACTGCTCCATGGCCATGGAGTGGATCTCCGCGATGTCGGTGGTCTCGCTGTAATAGTCCGAGATGGGCTGGCTGCGCATGGCCATATACCCGGCGAAGGCGTGGCCCAACTCGTGGGTCAGCACCTGCATGTCGAAGATGGTCTGGTTGAAGCACGAGAACACGAAGGGCGCCTTGTACTGCGGCAGGTCGGTCATATAGCCGGTCGAGGCCTTGCCGGGCTTGTTCTTCAGGTCCATGAGCCCGTGCCCGATCATGAAGTCGATGAATTCGCCGGTCTCCGGGCTGAGCTCGTGGTACATCTGACGGGCCGTCTCCACCATGAAGTCGTCGTCCCCCGCCGGAACGGCGTTGCCGTCCGGGAAGACGCGCTTCTCGTCCCACGCGCAGATCCGCTCCACGCCGAGACGGCGGGCCTGGGCGTCGTAAAGCTTCTGACAGAGCGGCACCAGCTCGGTCCGCACCTGTTCGCGGAAGGCGGCCACCTCGTCCGCGCCGTAGTCCGTGCGGCCCTGGCGCAGATAGCCCAGCGGCAGGAAGTTTTCAAAGCCCAGATTGCGCCCCATCTCGTTGCGGATGGCGATCAGCTCGTCCCAGATCTGCTCCAGCCGCTCTTCGTGTCCGGCGTAAAAGTCGGAATACGCCTTCCACGCCGCCGCCCGCACGGCGCGGTCGTCCGCCTCGAAGTACTTCTGGATGCCGTAAAGGTTCAGGGTCTTCCCGTCGAATTCGATCTGACACGAGGCCATGATCTTCTGATACTCGTCGGTCAGCAGACTCTCGCGCTGCATCAGCGGGATATTGGCCTCGCAGAAGCTGCGCTTCTGCAGGTCGATCTGCACGAAGTACTGCCGGCCGAAGCGGGCCTCGATCTCGTCCCGGAAGGGGCTTTCGGCGATGGCCGCGCTCAGGCCCACGGACAGCGGCGCCACGGTGGGGAGCACCTGCGTGAAATACTCGTTCTCCTTTTCATAGAACTCGTCGCGGGTGTCCAGCGTGTGGCGGATGTGCATGACCGTGAGCATGGTATAGAACCGGCCCGTGATCTCGTCCAGTTCGGCGATGACGCGGAACACGTCCTCTGCCGAAGACGCGTCCTTCACCGCGGCGGTCAGCCGCGTCAGATCGGCGCGGAGCGCGTCCACGTCCGGTCTCTCGTAAACAAGGGATGAAAAGGTCCAGTTTTCCATAGCGTTCTCCTGTTCTTTCCGCTCCGGGCAGGCCGTCCGCGGCCCGCCCGCTTTTTATTCTTCGTTTTTTGGGTCCCGCCCGCTCCGGGCGGAGTAAAAGGTGACGCTGACGCCGGTGTCCCGGGACAGCATGTCCGCAGGGAAGCGCAGGACCTTTCCCGACAGGAACACGTCCCCCGCCGCGCCGGAGACGTTGGCGATCTCCAGGATCCAGAACACCCAGAACCACGGCCGCGGCGCCAGCAGACAGGCCGCCGCGAGCACCGGGGTCCAGACCGCCAGCGGCGCCAGCGCGGAGACCAGAAAGGCCCCCCGGTCCAGATAGTCCTCCTCACAGCCGGCATAGGCGTAGAGGCCGGTAAAGCCGAACTTCACGCGCCGCACGCCCAACAGCTTCATGGCCAGCGCATGGGTCAGCTCGTGCAGCACGAGATAGGCGATCATCAGGACCAGCAAAAGGCCGAACCGCAGCGCATAGGGCCCCAGCCCGTCCTCCATGTCGAACAGCTCGCCGACGGGAACGAGGAAGTGCATCCCCGCGGCCATGACCGCGGCGACGGCGGCAGCGGCCAGATTGACGGCCAGCGCCGTTTTTCTGTCCTTCTGCAGATCGATCTCACAGAAGGGCTCGTGCCCCTCCGGCAGAGCGCTCCGCGCTCTCACGCCTTCTCCTCCCCGGCGTCCGCCCGGACGTAGGCCAGCACCAGACCGAAGGCGGCCTCGGCGCCCCGCATATGGGTCCGCTCGTACCCGTGGGACGCGTAGACCCCCGGCCCCACCACGCAGTGGCGCACGTCGTACCCCGCGGACACCGCCGCGTCGGCGTCGGAGCCGTAGTGGGGATAGACATCCACGGCGTAGTCCACGCCGCCCGCCCGCGCCGCCGCGATCAGCGCCGAGGTGACCGCATAGTCCGACGGGCCGTTGGAGTCCTTGGCGCAGATCGAGACCTGGGTCTCGGAACAGCCCAGCCCCTCGCCGACGCAGCCCATGTCCACGCTGACGATCTCCTCCACGTCCTCCGGCAGGCCCGCGGCGCAGCCGTGGCCCACCTCTTCATAGACCGTGATGAAAAGACTGACCCGCCGTTTCAGCGGGATCCGCTCTTCCTTCAACTTTTTGGCCAGCGCCAGCAGCAGCACGACGCTGAGCTTGTCGTCCAGGAAGCGGCTCTTGATGAAGCCGGTCTCCGTGATCACCGTCCGCGGGTCGGCACAGGCGTAGTCCCCCGCTGCGACGCCCAGCGCCTCGGTCTCTTCCCGGGACGAGGTGAGCGCGTCCAGCACCAGCTCCATGTTGGCAAAGTCCCGCTTGACGTCGGCATACCCGCCGTTGACGTGGACCGACGGATCACAGATCTGAAAGCACCCCGTGACCGGCGCGCCGCCGAAACGGGGATAGACCGTGAAGTTCTCGGCCTCGGTGTTCTCCGCCCGCAGGCCGCCCACCGGCGCCAGGCGAAGGCGGCCGTTGGCCTTGACCTCCGCCACCATGGCCCCCAGCGTGTCGATGTGGGCCGACAGCACCAGCGGCGCCCCTTCGCCGCCGAGACAGCACAGCACGCAGCCCTTGCGCGTCAGCTCCGGCGCGTAGCCCATGGCCGACAGCTCGGAGACGACGAACTCCGCCGCCGCCGCGGTGAACCCGCTGGGGCTGGGCACCGCGGTGAGCCGCGGAAGCGTCTCCCGGATGTATTCGGACAGTTCCGTAACGATCTCCTCCTCCGATGTGGTCTGTCTCTATTCTACCACACCGCCGCCGGTTTTTCAACCGCCCCACAGCGCTTTCCCGCCCGGCCGTCTTGACTTTCCGCCGCGCTTTCGCTACAATACAGGTGTAGGCCGCGCCTCGCGCCGGCCGATGAAAACGAAAGGAGAACGCCCCATGAAAAGACGCTCCGACAGCTTTTTCGGCCTTCACTTCGACTTTCACGCCTCGCCTCCCGCCCCCGCGCCCATCGGCTCGACCCTCCGCGAGGAGGATATCCGCGAGATCTGCCGGCTGATCCGCCCGGACTTCATCCAGATCGACTGCAAGGGCCACCCCGGCTGGGCCTCGTATCCCACCCGGTGCGGCAACGCCATGCCAGAGTTCTCCGGCGACCCGCTGGCCCTGTGGCGGCGCGTCACCCGGGAGGAGGACGTGGCCCTGTATCTGCACTATTCCGGCGTGTTCGACCAGAAATACGTCGCCGAGCACCCCGACCAGGCCGCGCGCCGCGCCGACGGCACCCCCAGCGACAAGGCCACATGGACCGCCGGGACCTATGCCGACGACCTGCTGATCCCCCAGCTGACGGAGCTGGCCGTGGACTACGGCGTCGACGGCGTCTGGGTGGACGGCGAATGCTGGTCCACCGAGGCCGACTTCCGGCCCGAGACCCTGGCCGCCTTCGAGCGCGAGACCGGCGTTTCTCTGAACGGCCGTCTGCCCGCCCGCCGGGGCGACCCGTACTTCGACGAGTACCGCGACTTCTGCCGCGAGCTGTTCCGCCGCTATCTGCGGCGGTACGTGGACGAGCTCCACCGCCGCTGTCCGACGTTCCAGATCGCCTCGAACTGGGCCTTTTCCGACCACATGCCCGAGGCCGTCTCGGCCGACGTGGACTTCCTCTCGGGCGACTTCAGCCCGTGGGACTCCGTCGCCTTCGCGCGCTATGCCGGGCGGGCCATCGCCGCCCAGCACCGCACCTGGGACCTGATGGCGTGGAACTTCCGCACCGATCTGGGGCCGCAGGGCGGCTTCATCCCCAAGGACCCCGTCCAGATCCTGCAGGAGGCCGCCATGGTCGTCTCGCTGGGCGGCGGGTTCCAGAACTACATCACCCAGTACCGGGACGGCGCCCCGCGCATGGACCAGATCCGGCGGATGCTGCCCGTGGCGGAGTTCCTGCGGCCGCGCCGGGAGTGGTGCTTCCGCGGCCGGGCCCACCGCCAGACGGCGATCCTGCTCTCCACCCACGACCGGCATCTGGAGTCCGACTCGCTGTTCAGCCGCACCGGCTGTGAGCGCACCGCGTTCCTGACCTCGCTGTTCTGCGACTGCGGCCACTCCACCGAAGTGGTGTCCGAGCACCACCTGACCGGCCGCTGCGCCGACTGGCCGGTGCTCGTCGTGCCGGAGCTGAATTTCGGTCTCGCGCCGGAGACCGTGACCGAGCTGCTGGACTATGCCGCCGGCGGCGGCAGCCTGATGCTGACCGGCGAAAACACCTGCCGCCTGTTCGCCGAGGCCGGCGCGCCCTTCACCGTCGGCCCGCTGCGGACGGATCCCCGCGCCTTCACCGTGAACGGGCGGGACTTCGGCTCGCTGCTCAACGCCCGCGAGATCCTCTCGGACGGCGAGACCGTCGTCCGGGTGTCCGACGATCCCCGCTCGCCCGGCGCGGCGCTGGCCGCGGTGATCCCCTTCGGCCGCGGTCTGGTGGCCGCCTTCGGCACGGACGTGGGCAGCGCCTACGGCGAGCACGCCCAGTGCCTCCACCGCCGCGCCGTCCGCGCCGTGCTGGACCGGCTCTACGACCCGCTGGTCCGGCTGGACGGCGCGGCCGGGCTGGTCGAGCTGACCGCGCTGGAAAAGGACGGCCGTCTGCTGATCCAGCTGGTCAACGCCAACGGCTGTCACGCCGGCCGCGCCGTGGCCACCGAGGACTACATCCCGCCGGTCACCGCCGTCCGCCTGTCCCTGCGGGCCGACCGCCGGCCGCGGGCGCTGGTCCTGCACCCGGAGGGGACCCCGCTGGACTTCTCCTGGGCCGACGGGCGCGCCTCGTTCACCGTGCCCGCCGTTCCGATCCACTCGGTGGTCGAGGTCGTGGAATAGCGCCCTGCCCCAAGGCGATCGCTCCAAAGGGCCGTCCCGGTCAGGCCGGGCGGCCCTTTTTTCGTCGGTCCTCCCCCCCCCGGAAGCGGGGCTTGACAGGCCCCTTTTGCCGTGGTATAATGAGAAAAACGGAAAGAGGTGCGGAAATGACCAACAAGTGATCCAAACGGGCGAGACGGCGATCGAACGTCCCGGCGGCCAGGTCGGCGCCGGGCGGGTCCTGTTGCCCCCGAATTGGGATCCTTGTGCCGCTTTGCGGTCTTCGGTCGTTTGCCGCGCCGTTTTTCTGTTCGTATGCGCCCCCCTTGCGCGGCAAACGGTTCCCTTTTCGGCGGCAGCGCTCTGCCGTCGAAAAGGGAACTGTTTTTGCAGGGAGGTGTTTTTTTGCTGGAACTCAGGAACGTAACGATAAAGCTCAAAAAAGACGGGCGGTACCTGGCGCGGGACCTCTCCTTCACGCTGAAAAGCGGCGAAAAAGCCGTGATCATCGGCGAAGAGGGAAACGGGAAATCCACGCTGCTCAAATACCTCTGCCGGCCCGATCTGGTCGAAGCGTACTGCGAGGTCTCGGGCGAGGTGATCCCCAAGGGACGGGTCGCCTATCTGCCTCAGTTCGCGGACAAGGCCGACGAGGCGCGGACGCTTGCGGCGTTTTTCTCAAACTCGGCGTATTATCTCCACACGGACACGCTGGCCAGGCTCGGCCTCCCCGTCGATCTGCTCGCGTCAGACCGCACCCTGGGCTCTCTGTCGGGCGGCGAACGGGTGAAGGTGCGGCTGGCCCGGCTGTTGACGGAAGAGCCGGACATCCTGCTTCTCGACGAGCCGACGAACGACCTGGACCTCTGCGCCCTGCAGTGGCTCGAGGCTTTCATCCGGGAGAGCCGGCTGTCGATCCTTTTTATTTCGCACGACGAGACCCTGATCGAGAATACGGCGGACGTGATCCTCCACATGGAACAGCTCGTCCGCAAGACCCGGTGCCGCATATCCGTCGCCCGCTGCTCCTACCGGGAATATCTCGCGCGGCGCAGCGGCGATCTCGCCCATCAGGAACAGGTGGCGAAAAAGCAGCGGGACGACTACGACCGGCAGATGGAACGCTGGAGACAGATCTACAGCCGGGTCGAGCACGAGCAGAAGACGGTCCCGAGAGCGGACCCGGGCGGCGGGCGGCTTTTGAAAAAGAAGATGCACTCGGTGCTCTCCATGGGCAGGCGCTTCGAGCGGCAGAAAGAGAACTTTCTCGATTTTCCGGAAACGGAGGAAGCGATCCTGGCCCGATTCGACGGCGATATCTCCGTGCCGGCCGGCAAGACGGTCCTTGACTTTTCCTGCCCCGCTCTCTGCGCCGGGGAAAAGCTGCTGGCCCGCGGCGTCTCTCTCCGCGTGACGGGCAGCGGGCACGTCGGGATCACGGGCCGGAACGGCGCCGGCAAGTCGACGCTCTTCTCCCTTCTGTGGGCCGAGCTTCGGGAAAGGCGCGATATCCGCGCCGCCTATATGCCGCAGAACTACGCAGACGCGCTGGACTTCGGCCAGACGCCCGTCCAATACCTTGCGGCGCGCTACCGCAAGGACGAGGTGACCCGGGCGCGGACTTATCTGGGAAGCATGAAGTTCACGCATGAGGAGATGACCGGAAAAATCGGCGATCTCAGCGGCGGCCAGCAGGCGAAACTCATATTTCTCGACATGATCCTCTGCCGGGCGAACGTGCTCCTGCTCGACGAGCCCACGCGGAATTTCAGCCCGCTCTCGTGCCCCGTGGTGCGGCGCGCGCTGAAAAACTTCGGCGGCGCCGTCGTCAGCATCTCCCACGACCGGAAGTACCTGGCCGAAGTGTGCGACACGGTCTACGAGCTGCGGGAGACCGGGCTTTTCCCGTTGTCCGCCGGCGGATCGGACCGGAACTGCCCGTGAACCCGGGCCGGCGGGCGGGATCGCGGAACAGACCCTGCGAACAGCCCCGGCTGTCGAACGGCCGATCCCCCGTTCACTGCGGATCAGAGCGGACAGATCTCTGAAAAGAAAACGGCATAGCCTTCGGTCACGCGGGCTGTGCCGTTTTTCTGCCTGTTCGCCCTTGCGGGAGCCGCGCTTTCGCCGACAGAGAGCCGCCGGATGACCGGAAGCGCATTCAATATTCGCTCTGTTTTCCTGTAATCCCGCATATGGTTACGCCAGCCGCATCCGGAACGCCCCCGCAAAAGAAATCCTGTTCCTTTCTTCATAAACCGGCGCTGTTCCGGTTTTTCCCCGAAAGCGGCGAACTGTGTCTCGTCGTCCTTCAATCAACCACTTTTTTCAATAACCATCAACACAAAACTCTATTTGCGAATCATCCCTTGTTTTCGCTATATTTCAAGCAAATACAACACCTTTCAAGTCGCGCACTTTTTTGCACGGAAGTTGTAAACAATCTATGAACGTTTCTGCATTGCGCTTGAATATTCAGCTAAGATATTATATATTTATATATTATCGTATATATTATCGACATTGTCCGGAACCCCGCGGCCGGCGCGTGCCGGTCCCGGCTTCTCCCGCCCGCGGTCGGGCGCCGCGAAAAAAGCTCTCTGCAGCGGTCAGATAAAGGAGCAATCATTATGAAAAATCGAATCCGTATTCTCGGCCTTCTATTCGCAGCGGTAACGGCGATCTCGCTGATACCGCTCTATCTGTTCACAGCGAAAGCGGAAGGAACGCCGGAGCATACCGCTCCGATCACGGAGAAACCGGTCTATGTGACCGTCACCGACGAGGCCGGCGTGTCTGTTTCCGGAGCGAACGTTCAGGTGCTGGATCCGGATGGAAACGTCGTAAAGACGCTGGAAAACGTCGAAGACTCCTTCACCGTCTTCCTCCCCGCAGGTTCCTATACCCTGAAGATCACGAAAGCGCCCTCCGGCTA
>JAEERN010000214.1 GCA_016285815.1 Clostridiales bacterium | reverse complement strand
CAAGCGGTACCTGGGCACCTTCAGCAACCATTTTTCCACCATCGGCCTGATCGGCATGAACGAAACCTGCCTCAACGCCAAATGGCTCCGGCAGGACCTGACCCATCCGGCAGCCCAGAAATTCACCCAGGACGTGCTCAACCACATGCGGGAGCGCCTGTCCGATTACCAGGAGAAGTACGGCGACCTGTTCAATCTGGAGGCCACGCCCGCCGAGTCCACGGCCTACCGTCTGGCCAAGTTCGACAAAAAGCGCTTCCCGGACATCATCACCGCGGCGGAGAACGGCAAGACCCCCTATTACACCAACAGCTCTCACCTGCCCGTGGGCTTCACCGAGGACATCTTCGCCGCGCTGGACATCCAGGACGAGCTGCAGACCCTCTACACCTCCGGCACCGTCTTCCACGCCTTCCTGGGCGAGAAGCTGCCGAGCTGGGAGGCCGCCGCGAACCTCGTGCGCAAGATCGCCGAGAACTACAAGCTGCCCTATTACACGCTGTCGCCCACCTATTCCGTCTGCCGCGAGCACGGCTATATCCCCGGCGAGGCGTTCACCTGTCCGCAGTGCGGCGCGGCCACCGAGGTCTATAGCCGCATCACCGGCTATTACCGTCCGGTCCAGAACTGGAACGACGGCAAGGCGCAGGAGTTCAAGGACCGCAAGGTCTACGACCCCGGCTTCTCCATGAAGCACAAGGGCGGCAACACCTATGGCTATGCCATCGACGGGGTCCCGGCGCCCTCCGCCGCGCCCCAGGCGCCCGCCGTCACGGAGAAGACCCCCGAGGCCTTTACGGCCGAGACCGTGGCCGTCCGGCCCGAGGCGGGCGGGGACTACGTCCTCTTCGCCACCAAGACCTGCCCCAACTGCAAGATGGCCAAGATCTTCCTGGACAAGGCCGGCGTGAAGTACTCCGTGGTCCTGGCCGACGAAGAGCCGGAAAAGGCCGCCGAGATGGGCGTCCGCAACGCGCCGACGCTGGTGGCCAACGGCCAGCTCATCGTCAACGTCTCCAACATCAAGCGCTTTGCCGAAGGCATGGCGCAGTGAGAGCGGGGCGGCGGGCATGTACGACGTGATCGTGGCCGGCAGCGGACCGGCCGGCCTCACCGCCGCGGTGTACGCCCGGCGGGCGGGCAAGACCGTCCTGGTGCTGGAAAAGGAGACCTTCGGCGGACAGATCACCTATTCGCCCAAGGTCGAGAACTTCCCCGGCGTGCTCGAGGCCAGCGGCAGCGCCATTGCGGAAAAGCTGATGGAACAGGCCGTCTCGCTGGGCGCCGAGGTGGAGCTGGACACCGTCCTGCGGGCCGAAAAGGACGACGAGGGCGTTCTGGTCACCGGCGAGTACGGGACCTATCGCGGGCGGACGCTGATCATCGCCGCGGGCTCGCGGCACCGCCGGCTGGGGCTGGCCAACGAGAACGAGCTCATCGGCCGGGGCGTCTCCTACTGCGCCGTGTGCGACGGGGCCTTCTGCAAGGGCCGGCGCGTGGCCGTGGTGGGGGGCGGCAACACGGCCCTCCAGGACGCGGTGCTGCTGTCCGACTGCTGCGAACACGTGACGGTGATCCAGAATCTGGATTTTCTCACCGGGGAAGAGGCCCTGCAGAAGACGCTGGCCCGCCGGGACAACGTGACGGTGGTGCTGGGCGCCGTGGTGGACGCGCTGAACGGCACGGACGCGCTGGAGAGCCTGACGGTCCGGACCGCGGCCACGGGCGAAACCTTCGACCTGCCGGTGGCGGGCGTGTTCATCGCCGTGGGGATGCAGCCAGACAACGGCCCCTTCGCCGAGGTCTGCGCCATCGACGAGAACGGCTATGTGCTGGCCGGAGAGGACTGTGAGACGGGCCTCGACGGCGTGTACGCCGCGGGCGACTGCCGCACCAAGACGGTCCGCCAGGCGGCCACCGCCTGCGGCGACGGCGCCGTGGCGGCCATCGCCGCCTGCCGGTACATCGATTCGCTGGACGCATAAAAGAGCAGAAAAATGTGCCGAGGCGCATTTTCATCCGGCGGCCGGCGGAAAGCCCGGCCTCCGGATAACAAAAAGGGAGGTATTTCTCTATGGCAAGCGGTTTTCGCGTCAAGTGCCCCTCCTGCGGTGACGTTCTGAACGCGGCGGGTCCGTGCTTCTGCGGCAAGTGCGGCGCCGAGATCCGGACGGAAGGCCCCGGGATGCTCCAGCTCTACCGCATGGGCAACGTCATGGGGGCGGGCGTGGGGTTCGGCATCTATCTCAACGGCCAGCCCTTCGGCCATTTGGGCAACCGGGAAAACATCCGCATCCCGCTGCCCTTCGGGACCTATACGATCCACATGACGGCAGGGATGTCCCGCCGGTGTCAGGATCTGACGGTCACCCTGTCGCCGGAGACGCCGTATCTCTGCGCCAAGGCGCACCTCAAGATGGGCGCCTTCGTGAACACGGTCGTCGTGGAACCGGCGGCCCCGTCGGAGATGCCGCCCCTGGATTGACAGAGTTTTGTCGGAAGCAGACGGCCGGAGCCGTGCGGCAGCACGGCTCCGGCCGT
>JAEERN010000213.1 GCA_016285815.1 Clostridiales bacterium | reverse complement strand
GACGGCCTCGCCCGCCTCAGCGGACGAGAGGCACCCCTTGAACGAATCCATGGCCACGACGATCTTCATGCTGCCGTCTCCTTCCTGCGCGGTCCGGAGCTTTCCGGCGTTTTCTCCGTCACCAGAGCTTTGTGATCTGCTCGGACAGCGGCGTGTCCGGCCGGAACTTCGGCATCTCGATGACGCGCCCGCCGTTGGTGACGGACAGCTCGCTGAGCAGGCCCACCGCCGTCCACTCACAGGCGCGATAGACGTTCAGCTCCGGCTGCTGGCCGGTGAGGACGGCGTTCAGGAAGTCCTCGACGATAAAATAGTCGCCGCCCCAGTGGCCGCTGTTCTTCTGCTCCTCGCTGGCCTTCCGGTAGCGGTCCGGCAGATACTGGTCGTAAAAATCGGAAAGCGGCCGCCACTCGCCGTCCCGCGGGTGCTCGGGCGAGGCGAACCAGACCTTGTGGTCGTCGCCCATGCCGCGCGGCGCCTCATAGCACCCCTGCGTTCCCTGCAGGGAGTAATAGTGCATACAGTGGGGCCGGCGGGACAGGCAGTCCACACGCAGCTTGATGAGCTTTCCGCTCTCCATCTGGCACAGGGTCTCGGTGGTGTCGTCCAGCCGATAGATCCCCTCCAGCGCGGCGACGTGCTGGCCGCTGGAGAAGCAGGCCACGGACTTCACGTGGTCGTCGCCGAACCACTGGGCCACCGGGCCCAGGCTGTGGGTCGGATAGAAACAACCGCGCTTGCCCAGCTGCCACCAGCGGCGCCAGGTGTCCTTCCCCGTGACGCCCTTGCCATAGGTGGCGTAGCTGACCACGTTGTGCGTGTATTCGCCCTCGCCGAAATAGATCTCGCCGAACAGGCCGTCCCGGACCATGTTCCGGATGACCTGGTTCTGGGGGATATAGCAGTAGTTCTCCGCGAAGAAGTAGATCTTGCCGGACTCTTCCACCGCTTCCTTCAGCCACCACAGCTCGTCCATGGTGACGCCCGCCGTGACCTCGCACATGACGTGCTTGCCCGCGTGCAGGGCCTCGATGGCCTGCTGGACGTGGTTCTGCATGGGCGTGGCGATGACCACCGCGTCGATGTCGGCGGCCAGCATGTCCTCATAGACCCGGAACTTGTGCGGAACGTCATAGCCGAACCTCTCCTTCGGCCGCTCCATGACCTCTTCGTCCAGGTCGCAGATGGCGGTGACCTCACAGACGTCGGGACGGCTCAAAAAGCCCCGCATTGTGCTGAGTCCGCGCCCGCCGACGATACCGATCCTGATCATAGTTCTCCTCCTGTTTGCGCGGGCCCGCGGGCCCGCCGGTCTTTCGTCCAGTATAGCACACTTTTTTCCGCTTGGCAAGAGCGCTGCCCGTCCCCTCTTGCGCCGCGCGCCGCGCCGTGCTATAATGGAACCGCTCCCCCTCCCCGCGGGGGCCGGACGCCGCGGCGTCCGCAGTATCAATAAAAAGGAAGGGCCTCTCCATGAAATTCGGCATCTATTTTGCATACTGGGAACGGGAATGGAACGCGGACCAGGCCAAATACATCGCCAAGGTCAAGCGTCTGGGCTTTGACGGGCTCGAGCTCTCCTGCGCGCTGCTGAAAAACGCCTCGGACCGCGAGCTGGACGAGCTTCGCCGCGCGGCGGAGGCCGAGGGCGTGACCCTGACGGCGGGCTACGGCCCCGCCGCCGAAGAGGATCTGGCCAGCTCCGACCCGGCCGTGACCCGCCACGCCGTGGCGGTCTACACCGACCTGCTGAAAAAGCTGGAGCGTCTGAATATCCACACCATCGGCGGCGGGATCTATTCCTACTGGCCGGTGGACTTCAGCCGTCCGCTGGACAAGGCGGGCGACTGGGCGCGCAGCGTGGAAAACGTGCGGAAGGTGGGCCGGATCGCCGGCGAATGCGGCGTGAACTACTGCCTGGAGTGCCTCAACCGTTTCGAGGGATACCTCATCAACACCTGCGCCGAGTGCCGCGCCTTCGTCGAAGAGGTGGACGTGCCCGCGGTGAAGATCATGCTCGACACCTTCCACATGAACATCGAAGAGGACGACATGACCGCGGCCATCCGGCTGGCCGGAGACAGGCTCGGCCACTTCCACGTGGGCGAGAACAACCGCCGCGTGCCGGGAAAGGGCGGCCTGCCGTGGTACGCCGTGGGCGAGGCCCTGCGCAGCATCGGATACAACGGGAACGTCGTCATGGAGCCCTTCGTGCGCCCGGGCGGCGGCGTCGGGCGGGATATCCGGATCTGGCGGGACCTCAGCGCCGGCGCGGACGAAGCGGTCCTCGACGCCGACGCCCGCGGCTCGGTGGAGTTCCTGCGTTTCGTCTTTTCCGGTCCCACCGGCGGCCGGTAAGAAAAAGCGCGTGGGGAAGAGCAATCCCGTAATATTTTAAAACGAATCGGGTGAAACTCATATGATTATTTCCTATCAGGAATACACGGGAGAACTGAATCGTCAAGATGCATATAGCTACCTTGAGGAGTGTCTCCGTACTGAACAGACCTTGGATAATCTGTTCAGTGAATCCGAAAGGCGAAAAGCGCTCGATCGCAAACTAGACATACTTTGGGAAAAACCGCAGCAGATGGCCTGTGCTCTTCCGAATGAGCAAATCGGTCTGGAATGTGTTCAGGCTTATATCTCCAACATGTCCGCGGCAACCTCGTTGGAAGAGCTGGATGAAATGGATGGGGTGACTCTGCCGGAGAACCTCATGAGCGAGCCGACGAGCGAGTGGACCGCGCCCAAATGGGCAAAAGCCGGAGATATCTCTTTCTTTATGCATTCCAAAAAAGCCGGAAGAACGATTGCCGGCCTTCGCGCCAAAGTCAATCGAGAACGAAACACCCTATCCGTAGAAGATTTCAGGCGCTATATCTCCTATTTGGACCGGGCCGCAGAAATCCACGCTCGATACGGCGGCAAGATCTTTGCCGTCGGCCGTGTAAGTGGAAGCCCCAAGTATATCGGGCCCAAAGACGCCAGCGACGACGTGTTTCATTGGAAATCAAGAAACTATTCACGCATAGACAATATACAGGTTCTGGACCATCCGCTCGATCTGGCTGTCTTCAGAGAATACATTAGGCTCTCACCCGGCGGCGCAACAACGCCCTTATTCAACACTGTTTTCGATCAACTGCGCAGGGATATCGGAATGGCAAACGATTTGCCTTGGTACGTTAGGTCAGCTACAAGCAAACCCATACCTCTGCGCTGGATCAACGACAAGAATTGGATCGCTCTGGCTAATGATTACCGCCGTTGTTTTATTCTTGAGCAACAATTCAGGCAGTTTTACATTGATTATTTCATCAAGTCAATCGGCGACAGAAAAAAGTTCTACACCGAGTGTCGTTGCCAGCGTTCAGATATAAATGACAGTTTCATGGACTATGTCATGTTGTTTGACGGAAAGTATCTTCCTGTCGAGGTCAAGCTTTCGGTTGCCGCAGAACGGAATATCGTCGGTCAGGTAAGCAAATACGTTTATAACAGCAAAGTTTTCCTGACGCTAAACGAAAGCCGCCCTGTGACCAGCGAAGCTTTTCATCCGGGAAAGGTTCTGCTTATCGACACAGACAAACTGTACCTATTTGACAAAAGCACCGACACCGTCGACGAGCTCTGCAACCTTGATAGAATAACCTCTTTTCGGGATTTGGATATGGTCAAGGCCTTAATTAGAAAGACTCTTTAACCACAATCCTCTCTCCGCGCACCAGACCCGTCGGCCGGCGGCCGCCGAAGCTCCCGGCCCCGCAGCATCCGCTGGCCGGCCCATATCCGCCCCGGCGTGTCAAGTGGCGGCCTGCCAAAAGAAAAAGCGCTCTTGCCCGACCGGGCAAAAGCGCTTTCTTTCAGGGGTGTAGGCGTCGACCTATCTTCCCGGGCCGTCGCCAGCCAAGTATTGTCGGCACG
>JAEERN010000212.1 GCA_016285815.1 Clostridiales bacterium | reverse complement strand
GCGGCCGTGGCCGTGATCCACCCCAGCAGCGGACCGGTCGAGCCCGGCGAGCGCGCCCGCCGGATGGAGGCCGCCCGGTGCTCTCTGGCCGAGCTGGCCCCGGCGGCCGAGGCCCTCGGGATCACGCTGGCCGTGGAGGACCTGCCCCGCACCGGTCTGGGGCGCGATTCGGCCGAGATCCTGGATCTGCTGCGCGCGGACGACCGTCTGCGCGTCTGCTTCGACACCAACCACCTGCTGGGCGGCGAACGGCCCGAGGACTTTGCCCGCGCCGTGGGAAGCCGGATCGTCACGGTCCACGTCTCGGACTATGACTTCCGCAACGAGCGCCACTGGCTGCCCGGCGAGGGAAAAAACGACTGGCCAGCCATCGTTTCGGCGCTGGAGGCGGCGGACTACGCCGGGCCGCTGCTCTACGAGGTCCCCTTCGCCGCGCCGGACACCATCCGGCGGCCCCGTCCGCTGACCCCGGCGGACATCGTCCGCAACCGCGCGGCGCTGGCGGAAAAGCGCGTCCCGCCGCCCTTCGGCGTTCCCGACGAGGCGGTCTGTCTCCGCCGCGCCTGGACAGGCTGAAAACACGGACGGCCGCTCTTCCGGCCGGGACCCGGCCGGGGCATCCCTTATTTTTATCAGATCCGGTCCGCCCCCCTCCCGGGCGGCCGCAGCAGGAGGTCAAAACGCCCATGACAGACGCCAAAAACTGGAAGCTCGGCCTGTCCTCGTGTTCCACGAGGCGGGTAGACGAGGACACCTTTGCCGCCTATGCCGCGGCGGGGATCGAGATCCTCGAGGTCTCGCTGCCGCCCGAGCGCTACGCCGACACGGATTGGACCGCCGTCCGCGCCCTGTCCGAACGGTACGGCGTCACGGTGCGCTCGTTCCATCTGCCCTATTCGCCCTTCGAGCGCAACAACATCGCCTCGCCGGACGAGGACCTGCGCCGCTCTACCGTGGCGCTGCACCGGCAGCTGCTGCGGGCCGCCGCGGCCGTCGGCGCGACCGTGGCCGTGATCCACCCCAGCGGCGAGCCCAACGAGCCCGGCGAGCGGCCGCGCCTGATGGAGGCCGCCCGGCGTTCTCTGGCCGAGCTGGCCCCGGCGGCCGAGGCCCTCGGGATCTCGCTGGCCGTGGAGGACCTGCCCCGCACGTGTCTGGGCCGCGGCTCGGACGAGATCCTGGCGCTGCTGAGCGCGGACAGCCGCCTGCGCGCCTGCTTCGACACCAACCACCTGCTGGGAGACGAGCGCCCCGAGGACTTTGCCCGCGCCGTGGGAAGCCGGATCGTCACGGTCCACGTCTCGGACTATGACTTCCGCAACGAGCGCCACTGGCTGCCCGGCGAGGGGAAAAACGACTGGCCGGCCATCATTTCGGCGCTGGAGGCGGCGGACTATGCCGGGCCGCTGCTCTACGAGGTCCCCCTCGCCGCGCCGGACTCCATCCGGCGGCCCCGGCCGCTGGTCCCGGCAGACTTCGCCCTCAACCGCGCGGCGCTGGCGGAAAAGCGCGTCCCGCCGCCCTTCGGCGTTCCCGACGAGGCGGTCTGCCGCGAAAGCGGCTGGACCCGCTGAAAAAAACGGCAAAAAAGTTCCGGACAGACCCTTCGGGGTCTGTCCGGAACCGGTTGATCCACCCGCGATTCGAACGCGGGACCCTCTGCTTAAAAGGCAGATGCTCTGCCGGCTGAGCTAGTGGATCGTATGAAAAAAATCGTGGGCGCCGGCGGGATCCGCGCGCCGGCCGCGCCGAGGGGGACCCGCTCTCGCCCGAACTGGGATGGCAGGACTCGAACCTGCGGATACGGGAGTCAAAGTCCCGGGCCTTACCGACTTGGCGACATCCCAACATCGGCTGTCATACGGCCCGGCCCCGCGACCGGGCAGAGAAAAGAAAGAAAGGTGGGAGATCGGGCTCGAACCGACGACCCCCAGGGCCACAACCTGGTACTCTAACCAACTGAGCTACACCCACCATAGATACGCCTGAAGGGATTCGAACCCCCGGCCCGCTGCTTAGAAGGCAGCTGCTCTGTCCAACTGAGCTACAGGCGCTTATCGGGACCCTCGCGCCCCGCCGGGTGACGGGGGAAAGCGGGCGATGGGAATCGGACCCACGTTGCCAGCTTGGAAGGCTGGAATTCTACCATTGAATCACGCCCGCGTGACAGCTTATTTATTTTATCACAGGCCTCTTTCGTTGTCAAGCATTATTTTTCAGGTAAATTTCGATTTTGCTCTTGATTTTGAGGCCGGTTTGGTATATGCTATATATGTGTATACGGCGGAACTGTCCCTGCGGCGGATCCACGCGAAAGGAGATCGATTATGTCCGACGGCGATACCATGAAATTCCGGATCCCCTCTGACCGCGAGAGCGAAATGAAGCAGATCCTCACCGAGGTGTACGATGCGCTTCGGGAAAAGGGGTACGACCCTGTCAGCCAGATCGTCGGCTATATCCTGACCGAGGATCCCGGTTATATCACCAACTATAAAAACGCGCGCAGCATGATCCGCCACATCGACCGGGACGAGCTGCTGCAGTCTCTGCTGAAAAACTACCTCACCGACTGACCCGTTTTCCCGGCAAACCGACAAGGGACGGCAAGGCGCATTCCGGTGCGGCCTTGCCGTTTTTGATGAAAAGGCGGCCCGAAATGGAACAACTGGAACTGGGCAGGACGGGGATCCGCGTCTCGAAGCTCTGCTTCGGCTCGCTGACGGTGGGCCCCTGTCAGGCCGATCTGTCCCCGGAGGACGGCGGCCGCGTCATCGCCGCGGCGCTGGATCTGGGCGTGACCCACGTGGACACCGCCCAGATCTACGGGACCTATCCCCACATCCGCCGCGCGCTGGCGCTTTGCGCCAGGCCGGACGACGTGGTGATCTCGTCCAAGACCTACGCCTATACGCGCCGGATGGCGCTGGACGCCGTGGACGAGGCCCGGCGGGAGACCGGGCGCGACGTCATCGACATCTTCCTGCTCCACGAGCAGGAGAGCGAACACACCGTCCGCGGCCACATGGAGGCGCTGGAAACGCTTTACGAGCTGAAGGCCCGCGGCGTCCTGCGGGCGGTGGGGCTTTCGACCCACCGGGTGGCGGGCGTTTCCGCCGCCATCCGATACGGGCTGGACGCGGTGCATCCGCTGCTGAACAAGTTCGGCGTCGGCATCGGCGACGGCACCGCGGAGGACATGCTGCGCGAGGTGCGGCGGGCCGCGGAAAGCGGCGTCGGCGTCTTCGCCATGAAGCCCCTGGGGGGCGGCAATCTGCTGGCCCACGCCGCCGAATGCCTCGCCTTTGCCCGGGCCATGCCGTGGAGCTTTGCGCTGGGCATGCGCTCGGAGGAAGAGGTCCGTGCCAACGTCGCCTTCGTCGAGACCGGCCGCTTCCCCGACGGCGCGGAGGAAAAGATCCGCTCGGTCCGCCGCCGTCTGATCGTCGAAGAGCACTGCGTCGGCTGCGGCAGCTGCGAGCGCGTCTGCGGCCAGCACGCCATCCGCGTGGTCGACGGCCGCGCCCGGGTAGACGCCGGGGCCTGCATCACCTGCGGCTACTGCGGGCGGGCCTGTCCCGAGACCTGTCTCAAGATCGTTTGACACGGGCGCGCCCGTGTGGTACAATAATAGCACCTTACGGAAATGGGAGGATCCAAACATGGCTGACAAAAAGCCCGGCCTGACATACAAGGGAAAGCCCCTTTTGAGAAAAGACGACACCATCTATTACGGGAACATGTCCGACAAGTACATCGTCATGCTCCAGATCCAGGACAAGACGGTGGAAAACGGCGTCGAGACCGCCACGCGCGTCTCGGTCTATCTGCAGCAGACCAGCGAGAACGTCCGCCCGAAGGAGCGGATCGTCCGCAAGACGGAAAAGGCCGGCCTGTACGAGGCGCTGGACGTGGGCGCGGTCTGGCTGGAGCGCGCGCTGGCCGATAAGTTCTGATCCGCCACAATCTCACCGGACCGACACGGCCCCGTCCCCCGATCATGGGGGGACGGGGCCTTTTTGGGCGGCCCGATGCCAAAGCGGGGCCCGGGAACGGCGTTCCCGGGCCCCGCCCTTGTTTTTTTTCAGAGCAGCGGTGCGAACACGCGCAGCACCGCCCACAGCAGCCACCGGAACACCGACCGGTTCCGGCAGTCCGCCAGCGTGATCTCCCGGCACTTTTCCACCTCGTCCAGATACGCGGCCTTCATCTGGGAAACGGCGCGGCTGCCGCACATCCACGCCGCACACTCAAAGTGGAGATACAGGCTGCGATAGTCCAGATTGATGGATCCCACCACGGCGGTGGCATCGTCGCTGACGAAGGTCTTGGCGTGGACCATGCCGGGGGTGTACTCGTAGACCCTGACCCCCGCCCGCAGCAGCGGCTCGTGGTACGACCGGCTCAGCTCCTGGATGAGGCGGCTGTCGCAGATGGCCGGCGTCACGACGCGGACGTCCACCCCGCTCTTGGCCGCCATGGTCATGGCGGTCAGCATCTCGTTGTCGATGATCAGATACGGCGTGTTGATATAGACGTACTCCTGCGCGCGCTGGATCATATGGCGATAGACGGTCTCGCCCACGGGCTCGTCGTCCAGCGGCGTGTCGCCGAAGGGCTGGACGAACCCGTCCTCGGCGACGGTCTCCAGAAAGGCGGGGTCCGGCCGGAAAAAGTCGACCTCGGAGTTTTCCCCGCTGATATAGTCCCACATGGACAGGAACATGCCGGACAGGCCCCAGACGCCCTCGCCCCGCAGCATCACGCCGCTGTCCAGCCAGTGGCCGCAGCGCGGCTTGGCGTTGATGTACTCGTCCGACAGGTTGATCCCGCCGGTAAAGCCCACGTTCCCGTCGATCACCACGATCTTCCGGTGGTCGCGGTTGTTGAAGCGGACGGAAAGCTCCGGGATCAGCGGGTTGAAAACCGAAACGCGGATCCCCTCCTGCCGCAGGACCTTTTCCGCGTCGTCCTCGATCTTGAACAGCGAGCCGAAATCGTCGTAGATCAGCCGCACCTCCACGCCGGCGGCGGCCTTGTCCCGCAGGATCTCGTGGACCTCGCGCCACATCCGGCCGGAGCGGATGATGTAAAACTCCATCAGGATGAACTTCTGCGCCTTGCGCAGCTCGTCCAGCATGGTCGCGTAGAACGCCTCGCCCACCGGAAGATAGGTGGTCTCGGTGCGCCGGAACAGCGGCGCGCCCGCCGCCGCGGCCAGATACCGCGCCGTGACCGCGGCCTCCGGCCGGACCCGGGTCAGCGCAGGGACAGCGTTCTCCGTGTCGGCCATGACCTTCCGGTACCGGTCGCCGACGCTCTGCATCCGCTCGCGCTCCCGCCGGCTGAGGCGGTTCTTGCCGAACACGGCGAACAGCAGGATCCCGAACACGGGGAAGGTCAGGATCGGCAGAAGCCACGCGATCTTATAGGCGGGGTTCCCCTCCCGATAGACGAGGTACAGCGCCAGCAGCGCCGCCATGACCCGGCACACGACGTAAAAGACCGTGACCTTTTCGTTCAGAAGAATCAGCGCGGCCAGCAGCAGGCCGACCTGGAGGACGACGGAAAGGATGAGCACCGTCAGACGGGAAAAAATGCGGTTCAGGATCTTTTTCATGCGGTCTCTCCTTTCGCCGGTCTCGGAACGATACTTCATTATACCACAGATCTCTCCGGCGCGCCAGCCCCGCGCGGACCGATCCCCGGCTTTTTTTCGCCCGTTCCGCTCTTCTCTCCGCAAATTTTTTCTTCGCCGCGAAAAACTTTGCTGAAAGCTGACAGATTTGATACAATTCTGATGCAACCCCATGTTATACTGTCGCTACCAACTCAAGGGAGGCGCCCTGCAACATGCGAAAAACCCGAATGCTCACCGCGCTGCTTCTGGCTGCGCTTATGACGATATCCCTCTTCCCCTTCGCCTCCTTTGCAGAGGAGACCGGCACCGTCACCGGAAGCTACGTCTATATCCGCTCCGGCGCCGGCACGGGGTACGCCGTCGTGGGCGGCTGTCTCAAGGGGACCTCCGTCACCATCCAGAGCGAAGAGAACGGCTGGCTGAAGGTCTCGGCCAACGGCGTCACCGGATACATGTCCGCCGCCTACGTCGAACGCGGCGCCGCCGTCTCGTACGGAACGGTCAAGGGCTCCTTCGTGAACCTGCGCCAGAGCGCAGACGTCAACGCCCCCATCATCACCGTGGTGGCCGCCGGGACCCAGCTTCCCATCCTCGAACAGCTGGACGGCTGGTACAAGGTCGCCTACAGCGAGACCGCCGCCTATATCTCCGCCGACTATTTCGGCGTGGGCAGCGACTCCGGCACCGCCTCCGTCTCCGGTACGGGCCGCGTCAGGTACGACGTCGTCAACCTGCGCTCCGGCCCGGGCACCACGTATTCCGTCGTGGCCAGCCTGCTGGAGGGGCGCGAGCTCACCGTCACCGCCGAAGTCAACGGCTGGTACCGCGTGGATTTCAACGGCACCGAGGCCTATATCCTGAAGGATCTCCTCTCGCTGGGCGAGGGCGCCGTGGTCCCCACCGGCTCCATCGACGTGACCGGCACGGGCCGCGTCACCGGCGCGGTGGTCAATCTCCGCTCCGGCCCGGGCACCGGCTATTCCGTCATCGCCCAGGTCAAGGCCGGTTCCTCGTACAGCGTGCTGGGCGAGTCCAACGGCTGGTACCGCATCCGCTACAACGGAGTCGACGCCTATATCAGCTCCAGCTACATGACTGTCTCCGCCGATGACGAGACCGTCACCGTGGGCACCGTCACCGTAGATCTGGTCAACATCCGCGGCGGGGCCGGGACCGACAGCGAGGTCGTCGGCCAGGCCGTCTACGGCGACACCTTCACGATCCTCTCCAAGAGCGGCTCCTGGTTCCGCGTCAGCGACGCGGCCGGCCGCAAGGGCTATATCGCCGCCGCCTACCTCTCCACCTCGGTCTACGCCCGCGGCAGCGGAGAGTCCGGCGAGGCGGAAGAGGACGCGCCCCTCTACTACGTCTCTGAAATGACCGGAAAGGGGCAGGCCGTGGCGGATTCCGTCAACATCCGCCGCTACCCCACCACGGACTCCGCCGTCATCGGCAGCCTGTCCAACGGCGACAAGGCGTCGGTCACCGGGTATTCCAACGGCTGGTACCGCATCACCTTCAACGGCCTGACGGGCTTCGTCAACGGCAACTATTTCCTCTGCACCGAATCCGGCTCCGCCGGCGGGGGCGAATCCACCACCGGCCCCGCCGAGACGGCGGCTTCCACCAAGAAGACCAAAAAGACCACCACCGCCGCTTCAGAGGAGGAACCCCCGGAGCAGAGCGAACCGCCGGAGGTCGAGCCGCCCGTTTCCGGGCCGGCCTCGGACATCGGACAGCAGCTGGTGGACTACGCCATGCAGTTCATCGGCATCCCCTATCGCTACGGCGGGAATTCCCCCTCCATCGGCTTCGACTGCTCGGGTCTGACCCAATACGTCTACGCGCACTTCGGCTATAAGATCAACCGGACCTCCCAGTACAAAGAGGGCGTCTCGGTCTCGTACAGCGACCTCAAGCCCGGCGATCTGGTCTTCTTCAACACCACGGGATACGGCATCGGCCACGTGGGGATGTACGTCGGCAACGGCCAGTTCATCCACGCCCCCTCCGCAGGCAAAACGGTGCGCATCGAGCGGCTGGACACCGGTTACTATTACAATCGCTTCGTCTGCGCCGTCCGCATCGTCTGACTTCTGACAACTCAAGGATTTCGACTCTTCTTCTGATCCCTCCTTTTCACAAAACGAAGATCCGGTGAACGCTGTTCACCGGATCTTCGTTTTGTTCTCGTTTTCGCGCGCTCACCGCGCCGGCGTTTCGGCCAGCTCTTCCCAGCGGGTCTGGGCGAAGCCCTTGGCCCGGTCCAGATACCAGACGTTCCGCCCCGCCACGCTGTAGGCCGTCCGCCAGACGCCGCGGTCGTAGATCAGGGCCGCGCCGTCCTCACAGGCGATCCCGGAGCGGCTGCGGGTCTTGACCGCCTCGGCGAAGCTCTTCCAGTGCTCGTTCTCATAGTGGGGGCAGTTGCAGCCCGCCAGAAGTCCGAGGCAGTCCACGAACGTATAGGCGTGGTCCTCGCCGCAGTCGTCGTACCCCTCTTCGAACCAGCACATGGCGCCGCTGGAGTTGCCCGACAGCACGATGCCGGCGTCGAACGCCTCGCGCAGCACCGCGTCCGCGCCGGTCCTGGTCCAGACGTCCATCAGGAACGCCAGATTCCCGCCGCCGGCAAACACCGCGTCGGCGTTCAGGATCGTCTCGCGGATCTTCTCCCGGGTCCAGCCCGGCTCGGTCAGCCGGACCGTCTGAAAAGACGAACAGCCCAGCGCCGCGAACGTCGCTTTCAGCGCATCTTCGTCGCCCGCCTCGTCGTAGGACGCCGTGGGCAGAAAGACCAGCCGGGGCCGTTCGACCCGCGCCAGCGAGACGATATTCCGCCAGATCAGGGACATATCCCCCTCTTCGCCGCCGATGGCGACGACTCTTCCGTTGTTCAAAACGCACCCTTCCTTCCGGCCGCAGACGGCCGCCGAATTTTCTTCGGTAAAAAGTCTACCATATCCGCCCCGGCGTGTCAAGTGGCGGCCTGCCAAAAGAAAAAGCGCTCTTGCCCGACCGGGCAAAAGCGCTTTCTTTCAGGGGTGTAGGCGTCGACCTATCTTCCCGGGCCGTCGCCAGCCAAGTATTGTCGGCACG
>JAEERN010000211.1 GCA_016285815.1 Clostridiales bacterium | reverse complement strand
GTCCAGCCCCTCGGCGGCGCGGCGGCAGGCAGTCACCGCGGCGGCCACGTATTCCGGCCGCTTCAGGCGGCCTTCGATCTTCAGAGAAGCCACGCCCGCGTCCCGCAGGGCGGCCAGATGGCGGATGTGGGACATATCCTTCAGCGACAGGGCATAGTCCCGCTCGCCGTTGGAGAAGGCCAGCCGGCAGGGCTGGGCGCACCGGCCGCGGTTGCCGCTTCGCCCGCCCAGCGCGGACGAGAGGTAACAGGTGCCGGACACGCACATGCAAAGCGCGCCGTGGACGAAGACCTCGATCTCCACGCCGGTCTCCGTCAGGGCGCGGATCTCGTCCAGCGACAGCTCCCGCGCGGCGACCACGCGGTCGAAGCCGGCCTCCCGGGCGGCCAGAACGCCGGCGACGTTGTGGACGGCGCACTGGGTCGAGGCGTGGCGGCGGATGGAGGGGTATTTTTCCCGGAACAGCCGCAGAGCGGCGAAGTCCTGCAGGATGACCGCGTCGGTCCCGGCGGCGGCCACGGCGTCCGCCGCCGCCTCCAGCCGGTCCAGCTCGCCGTCGGTGACCACGGTGTTGACCGCCGCGTGGACGGCGACGCCGCGCCCGTGGCAATAGGCGACGGCGGCTTTCAGGGCTTCGGCGTCGAAGTTTTCCGCCCCGGCCCGGGCGCTGAATTCGCGCAGGCCGAGATAGACCGCGTCCGCTCCGCAGCGGACGGCGGCCGTCAGATGCTCCGCGCCCCCGGCGGGGGCCAGGATCTCCGGCAGATCGCGCACGTTCCCATCTCCTTTTTCGTCTCTATTTTACACGAAAATTCACGGGGATTCAAGGGGGCCGGGCTTGTAAATGCGGAAAGGATGTTGTATAATATCTCTGCTTCCGCTTTTTTGCGGAAAACGGAGGAGAAGGAGACGGGATCCATGGAGGGAAACGAAAGCGCCGCGGCCCGGGAGCGGGAGCTTGCCGCCGCGTTCGAACGCTATATGCTGGCCGTTTCCGCCGAGGCGGAGCAGCGCGCGCGGGACGGCGTTCCCGCGCCGGCCATGGCGGCGGAGCAGGAACGCGCGGACGCGCTGGTGAAGGAGACCGACGCGTACCTTCGCCCGTATATGGAAGAGTTTTTGGGGACGGTGCTGTCGCTGTCCCGCGCGTTCGCCGCGGAGATCGCGGACGACATGGAGGATTGAGCTTCGGCCCGCGCCGGAGAGGAAGGGAGAAAGCCGTCATGGCCGGAAATTTTCACAAGACCCTGGCCGCGCTTCGCAAGGAGACGCACAAGAGCCAGAAGAACACCGCCGCGAAGCTTGGCGTGTCCCAGGCCATGCTGTCCCACTATGAGAACGGGATCCGCGAGCCCACCTTTGAGTTTTTGCTGCGGGCGGCGGACTATTTCGGCTGTTCCGTGGACTATCTGCTGGGGCGGTCCAACGACCGGGGCGGCGCCTTCGTTCCGGCCGGAAACGAGCCGGAGGAGCCCGCCGACAAGGCCGAGCAAAGGCGTCTGTTCGACAGCATCGCCATGCTGGACGCGCTGATCGCCGAGTCGGAGAACGCGGCGCTGGCCCGCCAGGCCTCGAACTATCTGAAGCTGTGCGTCTACCGCCTGGCGCGGATGATCACGGCGGGCGGCGAGGACCGGACCGGCTATTTCCGGCTGGACGCCCGGTCCGCGGCGGCGCTGTCGGCCGCCATGACCGCCGTCACAGAGGCGCGGCTGACCGCCGCGGCGGGCGAGTCCTCGCCGGAGCTCTGCGCCGGCGGGTTCGAGGCGGAGTATATCCACTGCTGGCGGGCGCTGACCTCCGTGGTGACGGAGGTGGAGACCGCCGCCGAGCAGTTCGTGAAGAACAGTCTGGTGTACGGCGCGGAGGAGACCATATGAGCAGGACCCTGTTCGCAACGGATCTGGACGGCACGCTGCTGAACACGTCCAGCGTCATGACGCCGTCTCACGCCGCGCGCCTGCGCCGCCTGATTGACGACGGGATGCTGTTCACCGTGGCCACGGGGCGGCATCCCACCGCCGCGCTGTACGCGCTGGACGGCAGCGGCGTGCCGCTGACGGTCCCCTGCGCCTGTCTCAACGGCGCGGTGCTGTGGGATTTTTCCGCCGACCGGCCCGCGGACGCGCTGACCGTCGCGCCGGAGGCGCTGGCGCGGGTCTGGGAGACGGTGAACCGCTTCGACATCCCGCTGCGCTTCTGCGCCTGCGATCTGGCCGGCGGGTCTCTGACGACCTATTATCTGCCGTGGCTGGACCGGGAGGGCAGTGCGCCCATCACGCGCCATCTGGCGCGGGAGACCGGAAACTGTCACTTCGCGGCGGCCTCGCGCGAACGGCCGCCGGAGAACGTGGTGTCCGCCTCGTACTACTTTTTCCGGGAGAAGCTGGAGCCCATCCGGGAAGAGCTGCGGAAGATCCCGGGGATCCGGGTGGTCTTTTACGCCAGCACCACCATGGAGGGGTACTATTTCCTGGAGCTCTACGCCGGGGGCGGCGGGAAAGGGTGGGCCGTCCGCCGGGCCATGGAGCTGTGCGGCGCGGACCGGCTGGTCTCGTTCGGGGACAGCGAGAACGACGCGGATATGTTCACCGTGTCGGACGCGAGCTTTGCCCCGGCCAACGCCGCAGAGGATGCCAGACGTCTGGCCACCGAGGTGGTGGCCAGCAACGACGAGGGCGGCGTGATCGACGTGATGGAGCGGCTTTTCACCGCGGAAAGGCGGGACGGGGCCTGGCGCCTCGCCTGACGACAGGAGAATACCGCGGCCGCCGCGGGGGGATCCCCCCGCGGCGGCCGTTCTGTCCGCGCGAAACGAAAAAAGACCGGGCGGCGCCGCGGCGCCGCCCGGAGCGGGTCAGGAAAAGAGGCGGATCTTCCGGCGGATGCGGTCCACCGCGATCATGAAGGGGATGCCGACGACATAGCAGACGGCGAACTCGCCCGCACCGACGGTGAGAGCGTGGAGCCCCAGCACCGGAAGCGTGCCGGTGAAGCCGAAGGCCTCGGTGAGACCGTAGCCGTAGTACAGGACGAAGGGGATGATCAGCGCGTTGCAGATCACGGGGGGCAGCGGGACGAGGAACCGCGCGCCGAGCCTCGGCTTGCCGGTCCCGCCGGTCCCGAAGGCCCGGCCGATCCCGTAGCTGATCAGAGCCGCCAGCAGCGTGGCCAGCGAGCCGAACACGACGTCGACCCACGTGCCGCCGATCAGGTTGGCGACGGCACAGCCCAAAAACAGGCCGGGGATCGCCGCCGGCGTAAAGGCGGGCAGGACGCAGAGCGCCTCGGACAGACGGAACTGGACGCCCGCGGACGAGATCTCCCAGAGGGCGGCCGTCAGGGCGGCGTACAGGGCGGCGATCATCGCCGCGTCCACGACAAAGCGGACTTTTTTGTTTTTCATGGTGCTTCTCCATAGTTTTGTTTTAGGTGAGGATGGTTTCGAACTCACCGGGCATAAAGTATAGCACAGATCCGCTCCTTTTGCAAGGGGGACCGTCCGGGGGCGGCCGCTCGGCACGTAGCACCGAAAGAGATATTGTGCCTTTTGCGTTTTCGAGGGGAATTTTCTCCTTTATAAAACAGAGGTCAAGAAGATTGCTCCTGATTTGTTTCGCTATTCGAGAGTTTTGATGGAATAGACTTACGGTGTTGTTAAGTTAAGTGAGGTTTGCCCCAAAATGCAGGGCAAACCTCTTTTCTGAATCAGCGAGGAGGTCATCCCTAAATAATAGGGAAGACCGCTTGGATAAAACTATCAGAGGAAACAAAAAAAGCGGCTTTCGGGAGGATACTTTTCTCAAAAGCCGCCTGAATTCGAGGGGGCGGCAGTTCAAGTCCTCCGGACAAAGAAAAATATCTTTTTGTCTGCACTTGGAAAATGGGCGCGAAAAAGCCTGGAAACCGCCCTGGTATCGTGGCTTTCCGGTGCAATAACTTTTTTGGCCGCACAAACAGCCCGCGGGGCGGACTCGGACGGCGCGAAAAAGGCACTGCCGCGGCAGTGCCTTTTTTGTGCGCGTCAAGGCGCGGCCCCGTCGGATCGGGGCCGCGGGGGATCAGGCGTCCGTCTCGCCGGGGGCCGGAGCGGGACCGCTCTCGGACGCAGCCTGCGGGGGATCGGACGGATCCGGGGCCGTCTCCGCCGGAGCGGCGGAAGGCGTC
>JAEERN010000210.1 GCA_016285815.1 Clostridiales bacterium | reverse complement strand
TCCCCCAGGGCTTCACCATCACCACCGAGGCCTGCACCAAGTACTATGAGGACGGCCGTCAGATCAACGACGAGATCATGGCCGAGATCATGGAAAACATCGCCAAGATGGAGGAGATCAACGGCAAGAAGTTCGGCGACCTCCAGAACCCCATGCTGGTCTCCGTCCGCTCCGGCGCCCGGGCCTCCATGCCCGGCATGATGGACACCATCCTGAACCTGGGCCTGAACGACGACGTGGTGGCCGCCATGATCGCCGGGAACCCGGATCCCAAGTTCGAGCGGTTCGTGTACGACTCCTACCGCCGGTTCATCCAGATGTTCTCCGACGTGGTCATGGAAGTGGGCAAGAAGTACTTCGAGACCCTCATCGACCAGATGAAGGAGGCCCGGGGCGTGAAGCAGGACGTGGAGCTCACCGCCGCCGACCTGAAGGAGCTGGCCGGACAGTTCAAGGAGGAGTACAAGAAGCAGATCGGCTCCGACTTCCCCTCCGACCCCAAGGAGCAGCTCTATGAGGCCATCAAGGCCGTGTTCCGCTCCTGGGACAACCCCCGCGCCAACGTCTACCGCCGGGAGAACGACATCCCCTACTCCTGGGGCACCGCCGTCAACGTCATGCCCATGGTGTTCGGCAACCTGAACGACAACTCCGGCACCGGCGTGGCCTTCACCCGGGACCCCGCCACCGGCGAAAAGAAGCTCATGGGCGAGTTTTTGACCAACGCCCAGGGCGAGGACGTGGTGGCCGGCATCCGCACCCCCATGCCCATCGCCAAGATGCAGGAGATCATGCCCGAGGTGTTCGAGCAGTTCCAAAAGGTCTGCGGCATCCTGGAGAACCACTATCGCGATATGCAGGACATGGAGTTCACCATCGAGGACCGCAAGCTTTACATGCTCCAGACCCGGAACGGCAAGCGCACCGCCGCCGCCGCGCTGAAGATCGCCTGCGATCTGGTGGACGAGGGCATGATCAGCGAGCGCGAAGCGGTCGCCATGATCGATCCCCGGAACCTGGACACCCTGCTGCACCCGCAGTTCGATAAAAAAGTTCTGGCCGCCGCCAAGCCCGTGGGCCGCGGTCTGGGCGCGTCCCCCGGCGCCGCCTGCGGCCGCGCGGTCTTCACCGCGGAGGACGCGGTCGAATGGAAAGAGCGGGGCGAAAAGGTCGTCCTGGTCCGGCTGGAGACCTCTCCCGAGGACATCACCGGCATGAAGGCCGCTCAGGGTATCCTGACCGCCCGCGGCGGCATGACGTCCCACGCGGCGGTGGTCGCCAGAGGCATGGGCACCTGCTGCGTCTCCGGCTGCGGCGAGCTGGCCATGGACGAAGAGAACCGCACCTTCACGCTGGGCGGGAAAAAGTTCGCCGAGGGCGACTGGATCTCCATCGACGGCTCGACCGGCTGTATCTACGACGGCGTCATCCCCACCGTGGACGCCACCATCTCCGGCGACTTCGGCCGCGTCATGGCCTGGGCGGACAAGTTCCGCCGCCTGCGCGTCCGCACCAACGCCGACACCCCCGCGGACGCCCGAAAGGCCCGCGAGCTGGGCGCGGAGGGCATCGGCCTCTGCCGCACCGAGCACATGTTCTTCGAGGCGGACCGCATCGCCGCTTTCCGTGAGATGATCTGCTCCGACACCGCGGCCGAGCGCGAAAAAGCGCTGGACAAGATCCTGCCGTATCAGCAGGGCGACTTCGAGGCGCTTTACGAGGCCCTGGGCGGCTATCCGGTGACCATCCGGTTCCTGGATCCGCCGCTTCACGAGTTCGTGCCCACCGAGGAGAAGGACATCGTCCGTCTGGCCGAGGCACAGGGCAAGACGGTGGAGGAGATCAAGACCACCATCGCCGGCCTGCACGAGTTCAACCCCATGATGGGACACCGCGGCTGCCGCCTCAGCGTCACCTTCCCGGAGATCGCCAAGATGCAGACCAAGGCGGTCATCCGCGCGGCCATCAATGTTTCGGCCAAGCACCCCGAGTGGAAGCTGGTCCCCGAGATCATGATCCCGCTCATCGGCGACGCCAAGGAGCTGAAGTTCGTCCGCGACGTGGTCGTCAAGACCGCGGACGCGGAGATCGCCGCCGCCGGCGCCGAGCTGAAGTACGAGGTCGGCACCATGATCGAGATCCCGCGGGCGGCCCTGATCGCCGACGAGCTGGCCTCCGACGCCGAGTTCTTCTGCTTCGGCACCAACGACCTGACCCAGATGACCTACGGCTTCAGCCGGGACGACGCGGGCAAGTTCCTGGGCGCCTATTACGACACCAAGATCTTCGAAAGCGACCCGTTCATCAAGCTGGACCAGGTCGGCGTCGGCAAGCTGATGGAGATGGCCTGCGTCCTGGGCCGCAAGGTCCGCCCGCAGATGCACTTCGGCATCTGCGGCGAGCACGGCGGCGACCCGTCTTCGGTGGAGTTCTGCCACCGCATCGGTCTGGATTACGTCTCCTGCAGCCCGTTCCGCGTGCCCGTGGCGCGTCTTGCCGCCGCCCAGGCCGCGATCCGCGAGGAGAAAAAGCAATAACAGCGTTCTTCCCGCCGCGCGCGGCGGGAGAAGAGCGGACATACCGCTGGTTCGGATCCCTCTGCCGGCAATCCCGGCAGAGGGATCTTTGCCGGACGGCGCGCCTGGCGCCCGGTTTGCGGAACGGCGCTTTCGCCGGTCCGGACGTCCCGCAGGAAGAAGGAGAGAGCGACATGCCGATGCGCCTGGAAGCGCTTACGGAGCGCGAGACCGACAAGATCTTTTCGTGGATCGTGAACAACGAGCTGCAGGAGGGGGACGACGTCTTCGCGCGGCGCGACGGGCGTTTTTTCCTGGCCTCCCGGCCGATCCGGGACGCCGGAAGCGGCGACCGGATCGGAAAGTACGTCTTCACCTTTTCCGCGCCGGACGGAGACGGACCCGTCGAACTGATCGATCTGGACCTCGTGCTGTCCGGCGGCGCGCCCACGGCGCTGACCTTTGAAAAGAGGCTTCCGGCGTCTTCCGACGCCAACGAGTACTACGAGGTCTTCACGGCGGGAACGGAGCAGTGCCTGATCGTGGAGACGGTGGACCGCCACGCGGCGGACGGGGAGATCGAGGGGACGACGCGCCCGGTCCGGCTCTCGGCGTTTCCCTTTCGGCTCCGCGTGTTTGAGGACAGGACGGCGTACGACCGCGCCATGGGGTTCGAAGCGCCCGTGGAGATCGCGGATCCCGGGATCCGGGTGGGCGGCCTCGACGTGACGTTCCTCTGCCCGGGCGGCGCGGCTTCTTCGCCGGACGCCGAAGAAGAGGCGCTGTGGTCCGTGGCGGCGGGAGAGATCGTCTCTCTGCGGGAGGTCACGATCGCCTTCGGCGGGATCGCGCGGGACGCGGTCCTCGCCGTGCTGCGGACCGGGGTGGGCGAGCTTCCGGCGCTGGTGGGAAAGGAGACGTTCGACACCGCGGCGCTGGCGGTCGGCAGGATCGCTTTGATGCACGCCTGCATCAAAGCGGACTTTGTCGGCGACCGGTATCCGGATCCGGACGCGCGCTGATCCGAAAAGAGTTTTTTTCAGGACCGGCCGGCGGAAACGCCGGCCGGTCCTGTCGTTCCGGAAGCCGGAAAAAGTTTTGAAAACGAAAGATTATGATTGAAAAGTGCCGGGCATGTCGTGTATAATAGAAGCAAAGACGAATCGAAACACAGGAGGGACGCGCGATGGAATACGGCTATTCGATCCTGATGTTCTGCCTGGCCGGGGCGATAGGGCTCTACGCGGGTCTGCTTGCGCTGACCGGAGACGCGGAGCTGATCCCGCGCGGGCAGTTTGCGAAGATGCGGGACAAAAAGGCCTATGCCCGCCGGTTCGCGGGGGCGGCGGCCGTCGCGGCGGCC
>JAEERN010000209.1 GCA_016285815.1 Clostridiales bacterium | reverse complement strand
GTTTCTGATGGACGAGCCGCTGAGCAACCTGGACGCCAAGCTGCGCGGCCAGATGCGGACGGAGCTCATCCGGCTGCGCCGCCGCCTGGACACGACCTTTATCTATGTGACCCACGACCAGACCGAGGCCATGACCCTGGGCGACCGGATCGTGGTCATGAACCAGGGTCACATCATGCAGATCGGAACGCCCTCTGAGGTCTTTGACCGCCCGGCGAACCTCTTCGTCGCGGGCTTCATCGGGACGCCGCAGATGAACTTCCTGCGCGCCGTGCTGGAGGTGCGGGACGGCGCGTGCTGCGCCCTGGCCGCGGGAGAGCGCATTGCGCTCCCGGCGTGCTTCGCCCGCCCGGCGCTGGACGGGAGAGAAGTCGTCCTCGGGATCCGGCCGGAGCACATCCGCCTCAGCGCTGACGGCATCCCGGCGACCGTGGAGGTGCGGGAGCTGCTGGGCAGCACCGTCGATCTGCATCTCAAGGTCGGCGGCGAGATGCTGGAGATCATCGTGCCGTCGTCGGAGACGGCCGGGATCGGCGACGACCCCCGGCTCCATATCCGCCCGGACCCGGACAAGCTCCACCTCTTTGACGCCGAAAGCGGCACGCGCATCCCGGAGACGCCGTCTCCCGCCGGGGAAGAGAGCGTCCCGCCCCCCGCCGAAGCGGAGGACCCCAGTATCAGCCTGCAGACTGAATCATCAGGAAACGGAGGATGAACCAATGAACGAGAGCTATCGGATCATTCAGATCGACGACCAGACCTGGCGCGTCGAGGACGGAACGGTGCGCGTTTATCTGCTGGCCGGCGCGGCGTCGGCCCTGCTGATCGACACCGGCATGACCCTGAAAAACGCCCGCGCCATCGCGGAGAGCCTTACCGACAAACCGGTGAAGCTGCTGTGCACCCACGGCGACCCGGATCATATCGCGGGCAACGCCGCCTTCCCGGAGGTCTATCTGCACCCCGACGAGGAGGAGAATTACCGCGCCTTCGGCGGCCCGGGCACGATCTGCCCGGTGCGGGAGGGCGACGTTCTGGACCTCGGCGGCAGAGCCCTGGAGGTCATCGAGCTGCCCGGCCACACGCCGGGGAGCATCGCCCTGCTGGACCGCAGCCGCCGCGCGCTCATCAGCGGCGACCCGATCCAGAACGGCCGGATCTTCATGTTCGGCCCGGCCCGGGATCTGCGGCAGTATCTCGCGAGCCTCCGGCGGCTCCAGCGGCGCGTCGGCGAGTTCGATGAGATCTGGCCCGCCCACGGCGATTTCCCGGTGAAGCCGGAGCTGATCGCGCTTCTCGCCACCGGAGCGGAGCGCGTCCTCGCCGGACAGGTCACCTGGGAGCCCGGCGATATGCGGGGCAAGCCGATCCGGGTCTACGACGTGGGCTGCGCCCGGTTCCTGATGGAGCAGTAAAGGGCGGCGCCGATGGGGAAGAAAGCAATTGCCGCTCTGCTCTGCGCGCTGGGTCTGCTGGGCCTTGCCGCCTGCGGCGCAGGGAAGACCGGGGAGCCGGGCGCCCGCATCGCCAATCCCTTCGCGGACTATGACACCCTCGCCGAGGCCGCCGAGGCCGCGGGCTTTGACCTCGCCGCGCCGGAGCGCATCGACGGTTACGATCCGCCGCTGGTGCAGCTCATGAGCGGGAAGATGCTCCAGTTGATCTTCCGCAGCGGCGAGCAGCGGCTCATCATTCGCAAGGCCGCCGGGCGCGACGACATCAGCGGCGACTATAACAGCTATGCCGAGACGAAGACGGCCCGGATCAACGGCGCCGACGTGACCCTCAAAGGCGCGGACGGCAAGGTCAGCACCGCGGTCTGGTGCGCCGGGGGCTACAGCTATGCCGTGACGACCGACACGCCGATGGCCCGGGACGTCATCATGGATCTGATCGCGGAGATCGCGTGACCGGAAACAGAAGCGATAAAAAGCAAGCCGGGAGGAGTCAATGAACTCCTCCCGGCTTTTTGCTGCCGTTTGACGATCAGATTTTGCGTTACGGCGCTTTCCCCGCCGCGAATTTCGCGGCGCTCTGGCCCGCGATGAGGCCCTCGCCGGCGGCCCGGGAGACCTGGAGCGGTCCGCCGGTGCAGTCCCCTGCGGCAAACACGCCGGGCAGGTTCGTCGCCATGGTCCGGTCCACCTTCACATAGCCGTTCTCCACCTCGATCTCAGGGAAGACGTCCGTCGGCGCCAGCGTCGGGCGCAGCAGAAAAACGCAGTCCACCGTTGCCGTCTCGCCGTCGCAGGTCACGCGCTCAGCCTTCTCCCCGCCGCTGATCTCGCATTTCTTCGGCCGGTCGAAATAGGTGACGGCGCAGCCGATGGAGGTCAGAAACTCCGCCTCCTTTTTTGCGCTGTCACTGTAGCCCACCACGGCCACAGGCCGGTTGCGGAACAGCATGCCGTCGCAGGTGGCGCAGTAGCTGACGCCCCTGCCCAGATATTCCGCCTCGCCGGGGAACTTCTTCGCCCGGGCTACGCCGCCGGCCAGTACGACCGCCTTCGC
>JAEERN010000208.1 GCA_016285815.1 Clostridiales bacterium | reverse complement strand
GCTGCCAGTATGCACCCATAGATTCTCCTGTTTCTGACGTCCTCTTCTGAAAACAGGTAAAACAAAGAAACTACAATCCCGGAAGATAATAATCCGAAAAAGACGGAGCCGCCTATATTACCGAATCCTCCGACATAGAACAGAAACCCGACAAGGAGGGTCACGGCAGCTACAATCCCGCTGACCGTCTTCTCCTGAATGCGGTTGTTTTTCCTGTCGATTTCTACAGAGTCATGAACAAGCTTCATCATATCGTGAGCGTCGATATTCTTGCTCGTGTCACTGCAAGCAAACAAATTCAAAACGGTGATCCCCAGAGCTGACGCGAGCGGTTCGATGTTTTCGATATCCGGATACCCAATACTTCTTTCCCATCTGCTGACCGCTTTTGGCGTCACATTTAGCTTTTCAGCCAAGTCTTTCTGGGTCATATTCCGCTCTTTTCTTTTTTCTGTGATATATGCGCCAAATTGCTCAATGTTCATCATAATCGCCTCCGAAAACAGCATATCCATCTGCCGAACAAAAGTCAACCGACGATTCGTTTACAATAGGAATCCATCCATCAAATCCCGTTTTTCTTGCGCCACCATACCATTGCTGACAGGCGTGGTCAGTTGCATCGTGTTCAAAAGAGAAGGAGGCTCTTCCTTACGAAGTGCCTCCCTTCGGCCGCTCCTGTCGTTTTCGGGCATGGCTCCGATCCGCCGACCGGCGCAGATCACGCCTTGGCCAGCAGGCGCGCTTTTTCCCGCCGCGCCGCGGCAACGGAAGAGTCCGTCTCCTCGGTCAGGCCCCACTCCGTTTCGAGCAGGTCGAGGATCCGGTCATAGGTCTTCGCCGCCCCGGCGGGATCTCCCATGATCTCCCGGATCTCCGCGATCCCCATCAGCGCGTCCTGAAAACGCGGCCTTGCGGGATCCGCGGCAAAGGCCCGCTCATAGCACTCTATGGCCCTGGGATAGCGGCACCGGGCGGCGTAGTACTGCGCCGCCTCAAAGAGAGCGGCGCTGTCCTCCGGCCGCTCCGCCAGCAGGTCCTCCATGATCCGGTCCGCGGCGGGACCGTCGAGGCGCGCCAGCGCGATGTGCGCCCGATAGACCTGCGTCATGACCGGATCGGCCTGTTCCAGCGCGCTGTAGCGCCCGAGCCAAAGCTCCGCCTCGTCGGCCCGCCGGTCGGCGAGGAGGTTGTCCATAAGGTACAGATAAGGCAGCGCAGCGTCGGGCTCGGTCTCCGCGAGCGCCCGGTAGAAATCGACGGCCTTGGCGTGGTTGGCCATATTCCAATCCCAGACGGCGTGGTTTTCCGTCCGGCTCAGGATCCACTGGCACCCCTTTTCGCCCGGCGACCGGACGATCGCCTCTTTGGCGTAACGCGCCGCCTTCCGCGCGTCCGCGTCGGAGCGGTGCCAGTAAAGATAGGCGATCAGCTCGGTGGCGCGCTTTTGATACCGCGCCGAGGTGAGCAGTCTCTTCAGAAACTCCTCGTACTCCCAGAACACGTCCTGGGGAAGCTCCTCCTCAGCGTCCAGCCGGTTTTCGATGCGGTTGAGGCGCTGTTCCGTGGTAAGATCGAAGAGGTCGTCGATGCTGACGCCGAAGACCTCCGCCAAAAGCGGAAGCGCGGTGATGTCCGGCATCGCCGCCGCGTTTTCCCATTTTGACACCGACTGCGCGCCGATCCCCAGTTTTTCCGCCAGCTGCTCCTGCGTCAGCCCCGCCTTGAGGCGGTACTGACGGATTCTCTTTCCCAGTTCCATAGCGAAATCCTCCTTCGGTGATGCCGCAGGTCTTTCCTGCAGATCTTATGATACGGCAGCGGCGCGCCGATTGCAATAACGCAGATTTCGAGTCCGGTCGCCCGTTGGTGGAGTTGCAAACCGGGGGAAGGCGTCTTCCCTGCGAAGCGCCTTCCCCCGGCGGGGCTATCGGTTTTGTTTTCGGATCGCTCCGGCTTACCGCGGCAGGTCGAAGAAATAGGGCTGACCGCTGTTGGCCGAGCGATAGATGCCGTCCAGGATGGCGGAGACGACGTAGGCCTGTTCGGGCTTCACGCAGGGCGTCTTGCCGTTGGCGATGGCGTCGTACCACTGCCAGCATTCGAAGACCTCGGGCTTCACGCTGCCGCTGCCCTCGAAGAAGGCCGCGCCGCCGGCGCTGAAGTCCGGCTTGAGCACGTACTGTCTGCCGTGCTCGACGCCGTTGATCCGCAGACCGTCGCGCATATCCGCCCCGGCCAGCGTCCCGCAGAGGGAGGTGCTGGCCTCGATGGCGTCCAGCGTGTTCAGCGCCCACGAGGACTCGAGGATCACCGTGGCGCCGTTCTCCATGACGACGAAGCCGAAGCAGCTGTCCTCGACGGTGAACTTCTCGGGGTCCCAGTCGCCCCAGATGTTGCCCGTTTCGCCCTTCTGGTCGGCCAGTTTGCGGTACTTGGTGCCGACGCAGTACTTCGGACGGTAGTTGTCCATCATCCAGAGGGTCAGATCCAGCGCGTGGGTGCCGATGTCGATCAGCGGGCCGCCGCCCTGTTCATACTCGTTGAGGAAGACGCCCCAGGTCGGAACGGCCCGGCGGCGGACGGCGTGGGCCTTGGCGAAATAGATCTCGCCCAGGGCGCCCTTTTCGCATTCGGCCTTGAGGTACTGCGAATCGCCGCGGTAGCGGCTCTGATAGCCGATGGTCAGCAGCTTTCCGGTGCGGCGCGCCGTCTCCAGCATCCGGCGCGCGTCCGCCTCGTTGATGGCCATGGGCTTTTCGCACATGACGTGGCATCCGGCCTCCAGCGCGGCGCAGCTGATCTCGCAGTGCGCGCGGTTGGGGGTCAGAACGTGGACCACGTCGGGCTTCTCCTTTTCCAGCAGCTCGCGATAGTCGGTATAGACCGCCGCGCCGGGGACGCCGTACTCCCTGGCGGCCTTTTCAGCGCGCTCGGGGATGATGTCGCAGAAGGCGATCAGATCCACGTTGGGCATGAGCTTGAGCGAGGGAAGATGCTTCCCGTTGGCGATGCCGCCGCAGCCGATGACCGCGGTCCTGAACTTTTCCATAGAGAGTCTCTCCTTTCGGCAATAAAGCTTTCTGTCCCCTATTATAGTACAGTTCCCGGGGCTTTGCAAGAGGTTGTTTTCCCCGCGCTGGCGCCGTTCCGCAGCGCCCGCGCGGAGACTGCCCGCCGCCGAAAAGCGACAAATTTCTCTCTTTGCAAATTCGCCTTTTCGCAGCTTTTGCATAGGAGGCTTTTTTATTCAAGCACGTCTGTTCGTTCTGCGGAAAGGCTTTACAGGTCGATCCGCCCGAAAACAGGGCGATTCTTCACATCTTCCACAAAGTTTTCCACAATCGCTCCGGATCCGGAGAGGCGGGGCCGTATGCAGGAAGCCCACACTAACCCGGATCCGGCGGATTTCGTTTTTGAAAAAGCGCCGCCGCGCGAAGGCGCGCCCCACAGATCCGCCGCTCGCGGGGCAGCTTTTTTCCCGGAACAAAAAAGCGCCTCTTTTCGTCCGTTTTCGTCTTTCTTTTCCGAAAACGGTCGTCCTCTCCCCCGCCGGCGTTTTTTTGCGCCGCTCCGGCAGGCGAAGGATCGGATTTCCGATCTTGAAATTCCGCCGGAAAAGGGCCCGAAAAGCGTCTTCCGGCGCTTCGCTCCGTGAAAACGAAAGAGACGATTTTTGCAAAAAAGTTTCTTTTGTACAGCTAACAAAACTTGTTTTTCTTCCCGATCCCATGTATAATACTGATACACGAGGATCGGCGGTGCGCGCCGTTCCCACGTCAACAAGGAGGATGAGCCCATGAAGAGAACGCCCCGCATCATCGCGCTGCTTGTGGCGGTCGTGATGGTCGCCGCTCTGTTCGCCGCCTGCAGCGGCACCGAACCGGAGACGACCACCACCGAGGCCACCACCACCGAAGGAACCAGCACGGAAGCCACCACCACCGAGGCCACCACCACCGAGGCCACCACCGAGGATACGACGCCTCCCCGCACTACGTACGACGGCTATGAATTCACCGTTGCCGGCAGCGATAAATCCTTCCCGCACTATGACGAGAACGGCGCGTTCCTCTCCGAACTCGACGCCGAGCTCTATGAGAAGCTGTCCGCGGTGTACGACGAGCTGGACATCACCATGGTCAAGATCGACAACACCTATGACAACTGGCTCGAGGCCATCACCCAGACCAACCTGTCCGGCGACAAGTTCGCCGACCTGATTTACTGCCGTCAGGACGAGTTCCTGCCCTCCGGCAAGGCCGGCTACATCTACCCCGTGGACGGCGAAAAGCTGATCGGCCTGGGCCTCGACTGCTTCGACGCCACCCGCTGGTATCAGCCCACCGTCACCGAGCTGAAGGTCTTCGACCACTACTGGGGCCTGGACATCGCCTCCAAGTACAGCAGCTGCCGCACGGGCTATTTCGTGACCTTCAACCATGATCTGGTCGAGGCCGCCGGATATCCGGATCTTTACCAGCTGGTCCGCGACTACAAGTGGAACTGGGAGACCTATCTTGACATCGCCGTCAAGGCCACCAAGGACACCGACGGCGACGGCACCCCGGATTACTGGGGCACCGGCGCCACGGCGTGGGGCTGTGAGTCCGTCGCCAACGGCGTCAACTACATCGGACAGGACGAGACCGGCAAGTATATTCTGACCATGGACTCCCCCGAAGGCATCGAGGCGCTTCAGTTCCTGTACGACATGAACTTCGGCACCAACAGCCGCTGCCCCGAAAGCTCCGGCGTCTGCCGTCAGGCCTTCGCGGACGGCACCATCGCCTTCAACTGGGCCGCCATGAACCACATCCAGAGCATCAACGAGACCTGCCGTCAGTCCAACCACCCGTACGGCATCGTCCCGATGCCGCTGGGCCCCCACGGCACCGAATACGTCTCGGCGCACGATGACCTGGATATGTACGTCATCCAGACCACCAACGACAACGTCGAGCGCGTGGTCGACATCGTCAACAGCTGGGCGCTGATCGTCAACGACACCGAGTCCTTCCTCGAGGTCCTGGACGACGGCCGCTGCAACCGCGAAGAGGACCGCGAGATGATGGTCCAGTACATCATCCCGAACTTCACCCTGATGATGATGGAGATCACCGACGACATCCACTACGCCATCGACGCGGGCTTCATCTCCGGCGTTTCCTATCGCGAGATGACCCCGGCGCAGGTCATTGAGGAGTACGGCGGCATCGCTCAGGGCTATATCGACGACTTCTTCAACAAGTAAGACTTTTTGGGATCTGTTTTCCCCTGCCTCGGAAGAGGAGCTGTTATGAAAAGAGGAGACGCCGCGCATCGGTCCGATGCGCGGCGTCTCCGCGTCAGGCCGCTTTCCGCCCGCCGCGCTTGACTTTGCCTCCCGGCGCTGGTATACTGTCGTCAGGAGATGCCGACCGGGGACCGAGGAGGACGCCATGAAAGAAAAGCTCAAGACCATCGCCGCTTTTTCCCTGCTGGGGCTTCTGGTGCTGGCCGCGGCCGTTCTGACCGTGCTGGACCGCCCGCGGGACCTTTCGTTCCGGCCGGATGCGCCGATCCGTCTCTACGGCGAACAGCACGGCTCGCCGCTGCATTACGAGACGGAGCTTTCCCTCTGGCAGGCGTGCTATGACCGGGGAGACCGCAGCCTCTTCGTGGAGCTTCCCTATTACAGCGCCGAGTTCCTGAACCTCTGGATGCGGGACGACGGCGACGAGCTCCTCGACGCCCTGTTCGAAGACATCCGGGGCACGGCGGACGACAACCCGCACTTTGCCGCGTTTTTGCGCGGGATCCGGGACTCGTGCCCGGAGACGGTCTTCTACGGCACGGACGTCGGCCACCAGTATGGCTCCACCGGCGCGCGCTATCTGGCCTGGCTGGAGGAGAACGGGCTGGCCGGGTCCGAAAACCGGCGGCTGGCCGAGGAGTGCATCCGGCAGGGAAAGGAATACGCCGCCTCGGGAAGCTCCGACGGGATCTCGCCCGTGCGGGAGGCCTATATGACCGCCAACTTCCTCGACGCCTATGCGCGGTGCGGCGAAGAGCGGGTCATGGGGATCTACGGCAGCTATCACACCGACGCCTCCGTCCCCGACCGGATGGCGGGCGCCCTGGCGGCGCACTTCGGCGACCGCCTTTCCGCCGTGTCCCTCCGCACCCTGTGCACCGCCGGGCTGTACGAACTGAAGCCTTACCGCCTCGGTCTGTCGGTGGTCGGGCCGGTGTTCCTGGTCCTGCTGTTCGCCCCGAACATCCTCTGGGCGATTCGGAAAAAGCCCGAGGGATACGCCGAGGCGGCCCGCCGGGAAAACCGGCTGCTGGCGCTGCTGGAGCGCGTCGGCGAGGTGGCCGTGACGGCCGCGCTGCTGCTCTTCAAGAACCTCGACCCGGTCGTCCTGCGGCTTTCCGGGGGGACGTTCTTCAGCATGCGGCTCTCCTTTCTGGCGCTGTCGCTGGCGCTCATGCTGCTCTACGAGGGGTATTGGATCCGGTATTTCCGCAGCCCGGGCACCCTTCGGGACTTCTATTCCTCGTTCGCCGGGTTCCCCGTGGCGGGCGCCACGCTCCCGGTGATCGCCGCGCTGCTGCTGGGGATCTATGCCGGAAACTGGATCCTGATCGGCGCCTCTCTCGTTCTCGCCGTTGGCCACATCGGGATCCATCTGGCACACCGGCGGGAACTCGCCCCGGCGGACTGACGCCGCGCGGGGGCGACGGGCGCATCCGGCACGGTCCGGACGGCAGAAAGATCCGCCGGAAGACGGGGACGCTCCCCGCTTCCGGCGGATCGTTTTGCTCTTATTCCGGCGCGGTCAGAGGCGCAGGCTGATCTCGCCGCCGGAGAGGGTCTGGATCTGCCCGCTCTCGTCTTCGACGGTGAGCGTGCCCGAATCCTCGATCTCCACCACCCGGGCCCGGAATTCCGGCCGGCCGCAGGGGATCACCCGGACCTCTCTGCCCAGGACCACGGAGCGCTCGCGGTAGTAGAAATACCAGTCCGGCGCCGTGCCGTCCCCCACCGCGCGAAGCTCGGCGATCAGCGCGTCCCGCAGGGCGCGGCGGCAGGGCTCGTCCATCGTCACCACAGCGGCGATATCGGCCAGCTCGTCCGGGAACACCGTCCCCTCCGGACAGCAGTTGATCCCGACGCCCACGATACAGCCGCGGATGTGCATGCCGGCGTCCGCCACGGCCTCGCAGAGGATGCCGCCCAGCTTCTTTCCGCCGTAAATCAGATCGTTGATCCACTTGATCCCGGCGCGGATGCCAACCGTGTCCAGCGCGCGGCAGGACGCGGCGGCGGCCGCCGCCGAAACAGTGGCGATCCGCTCCGGCGGAAGGTCCGGCTCGAGATAGACCGAGACGTAGATCCCGCCCGGGGGCGAGAAGAAGCTGCGGCCCAGCCGACCGCGGCCGCCGGTCTGACGGTCCGCCGCCACGGCGTCGCCCGGAGACGCCTCTCCCCGAAGCGCCAGACGCTTCAGCTCGTCGTTGGTGGAGGCGGCGACAGGAAGAAGCGTGGTCCTCATAAGCCGAGCTCCCGGGCCAGATTGCCGCCCAGTATGAGCTCCTTGGCCTCGTCGGAGATAGGCAGCGCGCGGATGCAGCGCATGCCCGCGGCGATATAGGCCGCGTCGTGATAGGGGAAATCCAGCCCGAAGATGTGGCATTTTTCCCCGGTGAAGGTCATCAGCTCCAACAGCTGTTCCGGCGAGACGTACCAATGGCCGCGCTCGAAGATGCTGGTCCAGCCGGCGAAGACCCGGGGCGTCCGGCGGGTGTCCCGCTGGTTGGTCATGACCGCCACGGCCTCACGGAAGAAGCTCCAGCCGCCGATGTGCTCCATGGAAAAGTGCAGCTTGGGGAAATCCCAGGCCAGATCGTCGAACATCAGGACGGAATACTCGCTCATCCGGTCGTAGTGGACGCCGGTGTGAAAGCTCAAAAACAGCCCCAGCTCCTCCGCCGTGCGGTAGACGCGATAGGCCTTTTCGCCGTTGATGCGGACCTGCTGGTGCTGGGGGTGGATCTTGATGCCCTTCAGACCGAGGTCCGCGATGTGCTTGACCTGATCCTCCAGATCGGGCCGGTCGAAGTTCACCGTGCCGAAGCCGACGATGTCGCTCTGGCCGCGAAGCTCTTCCGCCAGCCAGAGGTTCTGGTCCTCGTCCGGCGAGAGCACCTGGATCGAGCCGTTCTTGTTGAACGGCGCATAGGCCACGGCCATGTCCAGCCCGACGGCGTCCATGGTCTCCTTCAGCTTGTCCACGGTCCCCGCGGGGCGCAACTCGCCGTGGAACACGTGCGCGTGGTTGGCAAAAGTCTTCACGAAAACTCCTCCTGTCCGTTCATCGTCCGCCGCAGAGGGCCAGAACGTCCGCTTCCGCGTATCCCGCGCGGGTCAGCGGGTCGAGATAGTCCCGGCGCACGTCCGCCGTCCAATAGCGGAACAGCGTCAGCTCGCCGGTCACGCCGTACCCGCCCGCCGCGGCGGGGATCAGCACGGTCTCCCCCGCCGCGAGAGCCGTCTCCGTCCCGCCGGCCGAGACCGTCCCGCCGCCCTCGGCGCAGAACAGAAGGTGGAAACTCTCGCCCGCCGTGTCCTCGCGGATCGTCCCGGTCAGACGGATCTTCATGGCGGCGAAGTATCCGCAGGCGTTCAGCCATTCGCGGACACAGCTCTCCTCCCGCACCGTCAGGCTCGGCGACGGGCCGCCCCGCCACGAGGTCTGGGACACGTCCAGCGCCTTTTCGATGTGCAGCTGGCGCGGCTTTCCGTCCAGCCCCATGCGGCCCCAGTCGTACACGCGATAGGTGGAGTCCGAGGACTGCTGGATCTCGGCGATCACCAGCCCGGCGCCGATGGCGTGGACCAGCCCGGCGGGCAGGAAATAGCTCTTTCCCTCCTCGGCGGGCACGAAGGCCAGCACCTCTTCCAGCGTGTTCTCCCGAATGCGCCGGGCGTACTCCTCCCGGCTGATGGGCTCGCGAAAGCCCAGATAGAGCCCTGCGCCCGGCTCGGCCTCCAGCACGGTCCACATCTCCGTCTTGCCGTTGTCGTTCTCCGCCGCGCGGGCATATTCGTCCGTGGGGTGCACCTGGACCGAAAGGCGGTCCCGCGCGTCGATCAGCTTGAACAGCACGGGGAACTCGTCCCCCGCGGGACGGCGGCCCAGCAGGTCCCGCCCCAGCATCCGGGTCAGCTCGGCCAGCGGCGTTCCGGCATAGACGCCGTTGGCCGCGGCGGACTGGCCGTTCCGGTGGGCCGACGCCTCCCAGCTCTCGCCGGTCAGAGGAAACTCCGTCGGTTTTCCGTACCGGTCCCGAAGTTTGCTCCCGCCCCAGGGAGCGGGCTTGCAGCAGGGGGTCATCTTGATGGGGTATACGGTCACGCAGGTCACGCCGCCTTTCCAAAAAAGCGCCCGGTCCGCCCCGGTCTGTCCCGGGCCCTGGGCGCACAGTTTTCTTCTCTATTTATTTTACCCTATTGACGGGCGTTTTTCAATAGGGTAAAATAAGACCGGACCCGATTTTTAACGAGAAGGAGAACCTGCCCCATGCGACTTTCCGCCTATATCGACCCGTACGTCGGCTCCGTCGGCCACCTGCTGACCGCAACGCCGCCCGTCTGCGCGTTCCCCCACGGGATGAGCTACGTTCAGCCGCGCTTCACGCCCGGCGTCAAGGACTATTATCTGGCCGACCGCCTTGTGGGCGTCGCCGCCGGTCCCGTCACCTTTATGCCCGTCAACGCCGAGGGCTGCTTCGCCTCGCGCTTCGACCACGATCTCGAGACCTGCCGCGTCTGGGGATATTCCGCGTGGCTGGAAGACTGCGCCGCCGAGATCTCATACACCGCCACGCGCCACGGCGGTCTGGTCCGCGTCGTCTTCGACGAGGAGGGTCCCCACGCGCTCCTGATCCGCGCCGGCACGGCGGTGCTCGACGAAAAGGGCCGGATCACCGCCGCCGGCCCCTATATGGGCGCCCGGGCCTTCGCCGTCTGCGAACCGTCGCTCCCCTATACGGCCGAGCCGGCCGACGGCACCGAGCGCAGCCGCCGCGGCGAGGCCCCGTGGAAAGGGCTGGTGCTCCGCTTCAACGGAAAAACCATCGAGCTGCCCTTCGCCTTCTCCTTCGTCAGCGACGACAGCGCCCGCAAGAGCTTTGACGCCGAGGTCCGCGGCCGCGCGCAGGAGGACCTGTCCGAAGCGTTGGCCGCCGCGTGGGACGAGCTGCTGGCCCATTTCGAGGTCGACGGCGGCGAGCGCGAGAAAAAGATCTTTTACACCGGCCTCTACCGCGTGTTCCTGCGCCAGATCTGCATTTCGGAGCACGGCCGGTACTATTCCGGCTTCGACCACCGCGTCCACGAGGACGAGGGCCGCGGCTTTTACGTGGACGACGGCGTGTGGGACACCCATCGCGGCGCGCACCCCCTGCAGCAGCTGATCGAGCCCCAGGTCCACGCGGACATCCTGGAGAGCTTCATCCGCCAGTACGAGCAGAGCGGCTGGCTTCACGACTTTCCCTATCCCGGCGGCGGACACCCCTGCATGCTGGGCACCCACACCACGACGCTGTTCGCCGACGCGCTGGCCCACGGCATTCCCTTCGACGCCGAACGCGCCTGGAAGGCCGTCCGCTTCGCCCATTTCGAGGGGTCGCTGCTGCCGTGGCACATCGGCCCGGAGACGTCCTTCGACCGCTGCTACCGCGAAAAGGGCTACTGCCCCGCCCTGCGGCCCGGCGAGGATGAGACGCTGGCGGAGGTCCACCCCTTCGAGCGGCGTCAGGCCGTGGCGGTAACGCTGGAACAGGCCTACGACGACTATGCCGCGGCCAAGCTGGCCGACAAGGTCGGCGCGGCGGAGGACGCCGCGACCCTGCGTCGCTGGTCCCAGAACTATCGCAACGTCTTCGACCCGGAGATCGGCTTCATGGCCCCCCGGGACGAGACCGGCGCGTTCATCCGCCCCTACGACCCCAAGCTGGCCCACGCGCAGGGCGGCCGCGACTATTTCGCCGAGTGCAACGGCTGGGTCTACACCATGGAGGTCCGCCACGACCCCGCGGGTCTGGCCGAGCTGCTGGGCGGCAAGGAGGCGCTGGCCCGCCGCATGGACGCGCTGTTCTGCGAACAGCCGGACATGCCCGTCTATCACTGGCTTTCGGTCTTCCCGGATTCGACCGGCCTCATCGGCCAGTTCTGCATGGGCAACGAGCCGGCCTTCCACATCCCCTATTTCTACAATTTCTGCGGCCAGCCGTGGAAGACCCAGAAGATCCTCCACGACATCTGCCGCGTCTGGTTCTCGCCCCATCCGCTGGGCATCTGCGGCGACGAGGACGGCGGCGCTCTGAGCGCGTGGTACGTGTTCACGGCCATGGGCTTCTACCCCTTCTGCGTGGGCAGCGGCGTCTACGTCATCGGCAGCCCGCAGTTCGACCGGATCTCGCTGACGCTCGGCAACGGCAACACCTTCACCGTCCTGGCGGAGGGCGCCTCCCGCGGGCGGAAGTACATCCAAAGCGCCGAGCTGAACGGCCGGCCGCTGGAGCGCTCGTGGTTCCGCGCCTCGGAGCTTCTGGCCGGCGGCACGCTGAAGCTGGTCATGTCCGACAAGCCCTGCAAGACCTGGGCCGCCTCGGACGGCGCGGTCCCGCCCTCTCTGGCCTGATCCGCGCCCGGCTTTTCCCGCGCGATCCCGCGCCGTTTTTCCCCAGAGCCCGTCCGGCCCCGCCGGACGGGCTCTTTTTCGCCGGCGCAAATTTTTTCCGGCGCCGCGCAAAAAAGGCTTGACAAAAAAACGGCCGTAGGGTATAATATGCCTTGTTCAGCAAACGCGGACGCTTAGCTCAGCTGGTAGAGCACTCGCTTGACGTGCGAGTGGTCAGCGGTTCGAACCCGTTAGCGTCCATCCCGCCGCCGCAAGCGATGCGCTTGCGGCGGCTTTTCCGTCTGCCGCCGGAAACCGTCTTCCGCGCGGTTTTCGCATTGACAAATGCCCCCGCGCGGCGTATAATATCCTTGGATCATAATGAACCCTTTGGGAGGCGCATCATGGAAGACAAAAACGTAAAGATCCCCGGACAGCTCGATTTTTCCAATATCCGCACCTGGTCGGTGAAGGACCGCGTCAACCTCGTCCGCATCGACAACCTGTTCAATCTGGACGACGAATTCCCCCCGTACGACAACCCCGACTTCGACGAACTGGTCTCCCGCATCCTGGCGGCCAAGGCCTGCGGCGCGTCGGTCATCTTCTCCTTTGGGGCCCACGTCATCAAAAACAATCTGTCCCGCTTTGTCATCGCTCTGATCAAAGAGGGCTTCATCACCCACATCTCCGGCAACGGCGCCTGCAGCATCCACGACTTTGAGCTCTGCTACAACGGCGGCACCTCGGAGAACGTGCCCACCGCCATCGAGGACGGCTCGTTCGGCATGTGGGAGGAGACCGGCGCCTGGATGAACGAGGCCATCCAGGAGGGCGCGCGGCGCGACCTGGGTTACGGCGAGGCGCTGGCCGTCTATGTGGACGAGCACCCCGAAAAGTTCCCCTACCGCGACGACTGCGTCTTCTATCAGGCGTGGAAGCACGGCGTGCCCGCCACGTATCACATCGCCCTGGGCACGGACATCATCCACGAGCACCCCTCGGTGGACTTCGGCGCCATCGGCAAGTGCAGCGGCATCGACTTCCACAAATACTGCTACTCCATGTCCAAGCTGGACAACGGCGTGTTCATGAACTTCGGCTCCGGCGTCATCGGCCCCGAGGTCTTCCTCAAGGCCCTGTCCATCGTGCGCAATCTGGGCTATCCCACCTTCCGCATCACCACGGGCAACTTCGACCTGATCGACCTGGGCGACTATCGCAGCAAGATCGGATATGACGATCCCAATTATTACTACCGCCCGCGGAAGAACATCGTCAACCGTCCCACCAGCGTGGCCGGGCGCGGCTGGCACTTCGTGGTGGACCACAAGGTCAGCATCCCGAACCTGTACCGCAAGCTCCATGAGGGCCAGGCGGCGGCGGAAAAGTGAGGCGGATCCCATGAAGGAACACTTTTCCAAGGAACAGATCCTGGAGCGCTTCCGCGCCAAAAACCCGGCGCTGGTCCCGCTGCTGCCGGAGATCGAAGCGGTCTGCGGCGTGATCGTCGACTGTTACCGCCGCGGCGGACGGGTCTTCTGCTGCGGCAACGGCGGCTCTTCCTCCGACTCGGCCCACATCGTGGGCGAACTGCTCAAGGGCTTTCTCTGCGAGCGGCCTCTGCCCGACGGGGACAAGGCGGCCCTGCGCGAGGCCGATCCCGAGCTGGGCCCCCTGATGGCGGACAAGCTCCAGGGCGCGCTGGCCGCCGTGGATCTGACCACCCAGCAGGCCATCCTGTCCGCCGTGGCCAACGACACCGACCCGGTCCTGATGTACGCCCAGCAGCTCTGGGGCCTCGGCCGCAGCGGCGACGTGCTCATCGGGATCTCCACGTCGGGCAACGCCCGGAACGTCCGCGCGGCCGGACTGGCCGCCAGGCGGCTCGGCATGACCACCGTGGCGCTGACCGGCTCCCGCGGGGGCAGGATGGGCGAAAGCTTCGACTTTGCCCTGCGCGCCCCGTCCGACTGGACGCCGGAGGTCCAGGAGTACCATATCGCCCTGTACCACCTGATCTGCGCGCTGGTCGAAGCGGAGTTTTTCGCGAAATAAGAAAAAAGAATAGATCGGATCCCTTCCGGGCATACTGGTGAACGAAACCACTGGAAGGGATCTGATTTTTTGACCGTATTTGACCG
>JAEERN010000207.1 GCA_016285815.1 Clostridiales bacterium | reverse complement strand
TTCCGTATTCCCCAAATATTCCCCAGCGCCAAAACTTTCAAAAACAATTTGGCTTAAAAACTCAAGAAAAAGGCCGATTTCGTGAAGAAATCGGCCTTTTTAGTGGTTGCGGGGGAAGGATTTGAACCAACGACCTCCGGGTTATGAGCCCGACGAGCTACCAGCTGCTCTACCCCGCGATATGGCGCTCCTGTGAGCCTAATTATAATAGCACACAGGCCGCGGCGCGTCAAGTACTTTTTTCTGTCGAAAAGGCGGGCCGCCGCAGAGCGCGGCAGCCCGCCGGATGTCGGATTATGCTTCCGGTTCCTCATCGTCCTCGTCAAACTCGAACTCCATCATCTCGCCGCAGTTCGGGCACTGGATGGAACCGAGGTTCAGGACGTCCTCGTCAACGGTAATGGTCTTTTCGCAGGCCGGGCAGGTTACTTCGAAAAAGAGGGGCTCCTCATCGTCGTCTTCCTCTTCGTCCTCTTCTTCGTCGTCATCCCACTCGTCATCGCAGAGGTAATCCTCCACGTCGCTGAGGTCGTCGCTGATCGCGTCGACGTCTTCGCCCAGGTCAAACAGATCGCCGGCCATTTCCTCCATATCCTCAGCCATGTCGCCCAGGATATCTGCGATCACGCTCAGCAGTTTGCCCTCGTTGGTTTCGGTGTCAAGCTTCATGCCCTCCATAAGGCCCTTCAGATAAGCGACCTTTTCGGTAGTCGTCATGCCGTTATCCTCCTTTGAAGAATCCGATCGTCGTTACGCTCTGGACAGATACTCGCCGGTACGGGTATCGATCTTGATGACCTCGCCCTTGTCGATGAACAGCGGTACCTTGATCTCCGCGCCGGTCTCCAGCGTGGCGGGCTTGGTGGCGTTCGTGGCGGTGTTGCCGGCGAAGCCGGGATCGGTGTCGGTGACCTCAAGCTCCACGAAGAAGGGAGGCTCAACAGAGAACACCTTGCCCTTGTAGCTCAGCACTGTGCAGTCCATGTTCTCCTTGACAAACTTGAAGTTGTCGCTCAGCACGGAGGCGTCGACAGGCTCCAGCTCGTAGGTCTCGGGATCCATGAAATAATACAGACCGGAATCCTCATAGCTGAAGGACATGGTCCGACGGTCCACGGTGGCATTCTCAAACTTTGCGGTGGGGTTGAAAGAAGTCTCGGTCACCGCGCCGGTAATGACGTTCTTCATCTTGGTACGGACAAAAGCGGCGCCTTTGCCGGGCTTGACGTGCTGGAATTCGACGACCTGCATCACGTTGCCGTCCATCTCAAACGTTACGCCGTTTCTGAAATCGCCTGCAGAAATCATGACAGGTTCCCTCCTATATCGTTTCGATCTGTTTGCTTCTTACAAAACTAACCAAGTAATTTTACATCATTTTTCAAGGCATTGCAAGAAAAAGTTTTATTCCGTCAAGTCTGCGCGTCCTGCGCGTCAAGATCGGCGCAGGCGGCCAGCGCGGCGACGGCGCCGTCCCCCACCGCGGTCGTGAGCTGGCGGACCTCCTTCGCCCTGCAGTCCCCCGCGACGTACAGCCCCGGGATATCCGTCCTGCACCGCTCGCCGACGGGGAAATAGCCCGCTCCGTCGACCCCGGCCAGCCCGGCGAAGGCCGCGCTGCACGGCTCTTGCCCCACCGCGAGGAACACGCCCTCGACGGAAAGCGTCCGCCGGCCTTCCTTCCCCTCCACGATCAGTCCGCGCAGTTCCCCATCCTCCACGGCATAGCCCACGGGGCGGTGCTCAAACAGGACCGTGACGTTGTGCCGGCTCTCCAGCTGGCGGGCCAGCGCGGCTTCTCCGCGCCAGCGATCCCGCCGCACGACGACGGTCACGCTGCGGCAGGTGTTTGAGAGGAACAGCGCATCCTGCAGCGCGGTATCGCCGCCGCCGACGACGGCGACGTCGCGCTCTTTGTAAAACGCGCCGTCGCACACGGCGCAGTAACTGACGCCCGCGCCGACCAGTTCCTCCTCCCCCGGGAGGCCGAGCCGCCTGTGCTGTACGCCGGTGGCGAGGATCAGCGTCCGGCCGCGATGGCTGCCGTAATCCGTGGTCAGCAGAAACGTCCCGTCGTCCTGCCGCGCCGCGCCGGTCGCTTCCTCCGATATGATCTCCACGCCCAGCGCTTCGACCTGCTCGTACATTTTATTCGCAAGCTCCGCCCCGCTGACGTGCGGCAGCGCCGGATAGTTTTCCACCTGCGGGGAATAGACGATCTGTCCGCCGATGCTCTCCCGCTCCACCAGCAGCACGCGCTTTCCGGCGCGCGCGCCGTAAATGGCCGCGGTCAGCCCCGCCGGACCGCCGCCCACCACGATAATGTCATACAGCATTGTAATGGCTCCTTCCGATAAAAGAGACCCGCTCGGGGTGGAACCCGTGAGCGGGTCAGACTGTACAACCCCCAGGCGACCATGTCGGACATGCATGGGGAGATTGTTAAGAGGGGACGGGAGTTCCCTCTTAACGTTCAATC
>JAEERN010000206.1 GCA_016285815.1 Clostridiales bacterium | reverse complement strand
GGGGGGGCTTGTGCGGCGTCCTCCGCTTTTGCGCGCCGCCGGAAGGAACACGGCGAGACTCATTCGCGCATCAGCGCTTCCAGCTCGGCGTCGGATTTGCCGGAGAGCTCTCCATCGTTATAGAAGCGGGTCAGCAGGGTGGCGATCGCTTTTCCTTCGTAGGTGAAAACGAAATCGTAATAGCCGGGTTCGCATTCTTCCGGAGACAGATAAAAGCTGCCCCAGCACCACTCGTCCGGGTTTTCCTCATCCTCGGGATAATGCAGATCGCAGTAACTTGCAAAGTTCGGCATCAGATCGGAGAACTTGCAGGTATTGTAGTACTCCTGATCGTCGCGGTGCTTGAGGACCCATACGCGAAGAGCGTACTCCTTGTCGGTATCCGGATAGAATTCGACCCATTCGTACAGGTGGAAAATGCAGCGGACGTCGGTCAGGGAAGACTCTCTGCTGTTGAATTCCGCCGTGCCGACCTGGTTCCCTTTGATGATCACGCCGCGCAGAACGGACGGATCCCTGTCGTCGAGTTCGATGAGATTGAGGTTGCCGGTGAGTTTGGCTGCCTCGGCGGTCTGACCGCCGCCTTGCGAAGCGCCGCCGTTCCCGGTCCTGCCGCCGGAGGGCTGGCTTTCGCCGGTGCCGCCGCAGGCAGCCAGGCCTGCGAGCGTTAAAAGTGCAAGGATGAGCGCGAGCATCTTTTTCATAAGTGGCCTCCTGTTTGCCGTTCTTTTATTTCATACCGCAAAACGTGCTTCTGCGATATAACATTTTATTCGGGAGCGTTCTTGTCAGTGGCCCCCCTGACGACCGGCTTCGGCGCGATCTCAAAGGATCGATCGACCAAACACGGGACCGTTTTCGCTGCGTCCGGGGACGACTTCCCCGGCGAGGCTGTTGTGGCCGGCGGCAAGCGGTCCGTTCCATTATTTCTTCGATTTCAGGACCCTCCGGGACCGGCAAACCGCCGGCGGGGAAGAATGGAGCGATCCCGCAACCGTATTATAGCACCCGCGGTGCGCCATTACAAGTCATAAAAGTGAAATTATTGCGAAATATAGAGAAAAAAAACAGAAGCCCCGCGCGGGCCCGCGCGGGGCAAAGGAGGAGCAGCGGGGTACGATCGAAGGTCCCCCGACCGCCGAGACGACCGGGGGACCGGAGCCGTACGGAGCTTGCTCCGACGCCCATGCGGGTAACAGGACTTGAACCTGCACGCTTGCGCAATGGATCCTAAATCCATCGTGTCTGCCATTCCACCATACCCGCGGGAACGGGCGGGGGAGAAGCCCCGCCGCTTCGCCCTCATTATAGTATAAACCCCGGGGGATGTCAAGGTTTGCCCCGTCGGAGGACCGGCCGGCGCGCCGGGAAAACGGGGCGGTGAAGGATCTTTGCCTGGCCCGTTGCATTTCGCCGCGCGGCGTGGTATAATCAAAGCGGAACGTTAGCCTTTGCTAACGGCGCGGTCCCGGCCGGCGCGGCGCGCGGAACGGCCGCGGGCCGAATCGGTTTCTCCGAAGGGAGGGCGCGGACATGGGAAGAGAAGTGGCGGAAGGGGTGCTGATCCCCTTTATCGGGACGACGCTGGGCGCGGCCTGTGTCTTTTTCCTGAAAAAGGGCATGAGCGAGCGGCTGAGAAAGGCCCTGACCGGGTTTGCCTCCGGCGTCATGGCGGCGGCCTCGTTCTTCAGCCTGCTGCTGCCGGCGCTTGAGCTTTCCGAGGGGATGGGCCGGCTGGCCTTCGTGCCCGCCGTGGCCGGGTTCCTGATCGGGATGCTGTTTTTGCTGGCGCTGGATCTGCTGATCCCGCACATGCACCGGGACCGCAGCGAGGAGGGCCCGCGAAGCGGACTGAAGCGGACGACCAAACTGGTTCTGGCGGTGACGCTGCACAATCTGCCGGAGGGCATGGCGGTGGGCGTCGTCTATGCGGGCTGGCTGTACGGGAACGCCGGGATCTCGCTGACCGGCGCGCTGGCGCTTTCGCTGGGGATCGCCCTGCAGAACTTCCCCGAGGGAGCCATCGTGTCCATGCCGCTGCGGGCCGAGGGGATGGCCAAGGGCAAGACCTTTCTGTACGGCACGCTGTCCGGCGTCGTAGAACCCATCGGCGCGCTGCTGACGATCTTCGCGGCGGGGGTCTTTCTGCCCGTCCTGCCGTATCTGCTGGCCTTTGCGGCCGGAGCCATGTTCTACGTCATCGTCGAAGAGCTGGTGCCGGACATGGCCCAGGGGAACCACAGCAATCTGGGAACGGTCTGCTTCGCCGCGGGCTTTGCGCTGATGATGGCGCTGGACGTGGGACTGGGCTGAACGCGCGGGGGAGAGCGCGGGAAAGTTTTTTTCCAAAACCTCTTGACAGGCCCGGCGGGCCGTGATATACTATCCCCGTCGGTTAGCCAATGCTAACTCAAGAGACGGAGGTCGTCTTTCCCCGCAAAGCGGCGGGTCGCCCGGCCTGACGGTTAGCTTGCGCTAACTATTGCCGGCGGACGCCGCGGGAGAAAGAGCGGAGAAGGGGGGAGAAGGGCCATGCCGGAGGAGCTGCTGGTGCGGCACGGATCCCCCACGCTGGCGGGGCTCAAGACCGGGAACCTCTTTGCCTGTGCCTTTGCCGACCGGCGGGAGCTGGGCGGCGAGCTGCGCCGGATCAACCGGCGGCTGTCCGCCAAGGGGGTCCGTCTGCTGCCGCTTCGCTGCCGGGAGGGCCGGGCGCTGTTGTATTTGTACCGGCCGGACCGGCTGTCCCGGGATCTGGCGCGGGATACGGCGCGTCAGCTGCTGGCCGAGCGGGGCTATCCCGTGGAGGCGCCGTCGCGCTGCCTGACGTGGCTGATGCGGCGGCTGGCCCAGCGGGATGAGTTCCCCCACGAGATCGGGCTCTTTTTGGGGTATCCCCCGGAGGACGTGCGCGGGTTCATCGAGTGCGGGGCGCAGGATTGCAAATGCGCCGGGTGCTGGAAGGTGTACGGCGACGCGGAAGCGGCGCGCCGGACCTTCGCGCGGTTCCGGAAGTGCACCGAGGTCTACTGCAGCCGCTATGCGGCGGGAACGCCTTTGGAACGGCTGACCGTGGCCGTCTGAAAAGATCGAAAGACGAGAAAGGAACGACGAAGCATATGAAGATCGCAGTGGTTTACTGGAGCGGAACGGGCAATACGGAGGCCATGGCGAAGGCCGTGGCGGAGGGCGCCGGCGAGGGCGCGGAGCTTTGTCCGGCCGCCGGGTTCAGCGCCGGAGCAATGGACGGGTACGACGCCGTCGCCTTCGGCTGTCCCGCCATGGGGGCCGAGGAGCTGGAGGACAGCGAGTTCGAGCCCATGTTCCGCGCCTGCCGGCCCAAGCTGAACGGCAAGAGGATCGCCCTGTTCGGTTCTTACGGCTGGGGCGACGGCGAGTGGATGCGCAGCTGGAGCGACGCCTGCGCGGCCGACGGGGCCGTTTTGGCGAGCGACTTCGTCATCTGCTGCGAGGCGCCGGACGAAGAGGCGCTGGCCGCCTGCCGCGCGCTGGGCGCCGCGCTGGCGAGCGCGTAAACGAACGACAGTTTCTCCCATAAGGTTTTTTCTTCCCTGAATGGAACGGCCTCACTCCGTGGTGAGGCCGTTCCGTTTTCAGATGGGAAAGGTCATTCCGTCAGGTCGTTCCACGCGGCGAAGACCTCGTCCACGTTTTCCGGGTTTGCGCCGGGGCCGAATTCACACTGGGCGATGCAGCCGCCGTTGCACCACAGGGCGTCGTAGACCGAGCGGACCGCCCGGCGGATGTCCGCCCGGGTGCCGTGGGGCAGCAGGTGCTGGCGGTCGATCTCGCCCCAGAACGTGATCTTCCCGCGGAAGGGGGCCAGGTTTTCCGGGCCCATGCAGAAGATCTGAGAGTTCACCGCGTCCACCCCCAACTCGACCAGGTCGGGGATGATGTCCAGGATATAGCCGTCGGAATGCATGAAGATCTTCTTGCCGTGAGAGTGGGCGATCTCGACGTAGTCCCGGTACAGGGGCTTGAACACCTCCCGCCAGAGCTTGGGGTCGATGAGCAGGGCCCTTTGGGAGCCCCAGTCGTCCATGAAGTTCAGCGCGTCCACGTCGGTTTCGGCCCAGGCGGTCAGCAGGCGGCAGTAAAAGTCCTGCATTTTGTCGAGAAAGGCCCGGAAGCCGGCGGGCTGCAGCAGCAGGTCCATATAGAGGTTCGCTGTGCCGCGGATGAACTGAAGCTGCTCGAAGGGGCGCGGGCAGGCGCCGCAGGTGACGAACTGGTCGCATCCGGCGGTGAAGCGGGCGACCGCGTCCCGGTCGAAGGAGAGCCAGTTTTCCGGGACCGTCACGCGGTCCGCGTCGGACCAGTCGTCGTCGGTGACCTGCGGTTCCTTCACCTGACCGATGACGCCCCGGTTGATGTTCAGAAAACGGCAGCCCCAGGCGTCTACGTACTCGCCCGGCATCCAGTCGCAGCCGCGCTCGACGGGAGACGGCTCGCGGAAGACCACCGGGGGCCCGGTGAGGTCCCAAACGTACCGGGCGCGGATGTCGTCCAGTGCGGCCTTTTCGTGGAGCTCCGCCCAGGGCAGAGTCCAGAGGTCCCGCGGCGCGCGGCCGCTTTCGTTCCGGAATTCCAGCGTTGCCAGGACCAGTTCCTTCGAAGTCATGACGATCGTCTCCCTGTCAGAAAAAGTCGGTGAGGTGCAGGGCGCTCAGAGACAGGCGTACAGCACGTTGCGGAGCCGCGGCTGGTAATAGCTCTCCTGCGGGTTCAGCATATGGTGAGCGTAGAACACGCCCAGCCGCAGAGACGGGTCCGCCAGCACCGTGGCGCCGGCGGCGCCGCCCCAGCCGAACTCGCCGAGGTTCCCCACCGAGCCGGAAAGGGCCTTGTCCGTCAGCGTGCGGATACCGAGTCCGTAGCCATAGCCCGAAAGCTGAGGCCAGTTGAAGTCCCGCCGCTGGGCGGGGGCCAGCTGGTCGGTGCGCAACAGCTCCACCGTGCCCGGGGCCAGGATCCGTTCGCCGGTCTCGCCGAGACCGCCGCAGGCCAGTGCGCTGCTCAATTTGGCGTAGTCCGAGACGGTGGTGATGACGCCGGAGCCGCCGCTGTCATAGGCGGGACCGTAGATGTCCGGGTTGTGTTTCCCGACGTTCCGCAAAACGCCGTCGGCCTTGTTCAGCGAGGCGTCGGCCCGCTGAAGGTCCGCCAGATGGGTCTCGCCGGAGTTTTTGAAGTGGTAGAGCGGGGCGATGCGGTCCTCGTGCCCCTCGGGGTGGTAAAACGAGTCGGTCATGCCCAGAGGCTCGAAAACGTGCGTCCGGACGTAGTTGGAAAAACGCATGCCGGAGACCGTTTCGACCACCGCGCCCAGCACGTCGTGACACAGGCTGTACTGCCAGCGGGTGCCCGGCTCGAAGGACAGCGGGTCCGCGGCCAGATTGCGGATCACGGCCAGAGTGTCCATGCGGCCGTCGGTCTCTTGGCGGGAGCGGGCAAAGGCCTCGGTGCCCGTGTCGTAGGTCAGACCGGCCGTCATGGTGAACAGGTGGCGCAGGGTGATGGGCCGCCGGGCGGGGGTCCGCCGCCCGTCCGCGCGGAGGACCGTCACGTCCCGGAACGCGGGGATGATGTCGTAGAGCGGGTCGTCCAGCAGGAACAGCCCGCGCTCATAGAGCTGGAGCGCGGCGGTCACCGTGGCGACCTTGGAGCAGGAGAAGATGAAGAACAGCGGGTCGGGTGTCTCGTCCATGGGAACGCGGGCCTCGACGTCGGCCCACCCGGAGCGGTAGGAAAAGACCTCTTTCCCGTCCAGATGGACGGAGACGCTGTTCCCCGGGATGCGCCAGGCTGTCAGCCGGTCCATAAAATCCTTCAAAGCAGAAAAATCCATCGAAGTCATCTCCATCTGTCGAAAAAAGGCGCCGCGCGGCCGCAGCCGCCCCGCTTACTATTGTAATACGGGCCCGAAAAAAAAGCAAGAAAAAAACCGCTGCGGAAAAAACGGAGCGGGCGCGAAAAACCCCTTGACTTTACTCTGATAAAGTGTTAATATAGTAAACAGTTACGTTGCCGCACGGGCAGAACGGAGGACACGATGGACTTCGACAACCGGATCACGGACGAGACAGAGGCTGTTGCCGCGGCCCTGCGCGCGCTGTACGACCGCTTCGGCTATTCCCGCTATCGCATGGGAAAGTTCGAAGAGTACGACCTTTACAGCCGCAACAAGGACTTTTTGGTCTCGGAGGGCGTGATCACCTTCACCGACACCAACGGGCGTCTCATGGCGCTGAAGCCGGACGTCACCCTTTCCATCATCCGGAACGACCGGGACGGGGACGGGGACGTTCGCAAGCTGTACTATAATGAGAACGTCTACCGCGTGTCCGCCAGGACCGGGGTCTTCCGGGAGATCCCTCAGACCGGACTGGAGTGTCTCGGCGCGGTAGACGGCTACTGCGTGGGTGAGGTGCTGTGGCTGGCGGCCAAGAGCCTCGAGGCGGCCGAGCGGGATTTCGTGCTTTCGGTGTCGCATCTGGGGGTCCTGTCGGCGCTGGCGGACGCGGTCTCGCCCCGGGAAGAGGTCCGCGCGGCGCTGATCCGCTGTGTGGGTGAGAAGAACCTGCACGGCGTCGCGGCGGTCTGCGCGGAGGCGGGGCTGGCGCCGGAGGCCGCCGCGCCGCTGGAAAAGCTGATCTCGGTCTACGGCGATCCGGACTCGGCGCTCGGCGCGCTGTCCGGCGAGGATCTGCCCGCCGGGGCGCGCGCGGGACTGGACGAGTTGAGGACCGCGCTGAGCGTCTTCGAGGGCACGCCGCTGAAGGAGAAGGTCCGCGTGGATTTTTCCGCGGTGGGCGACCGGAATTATTACAACGGCGTGGTGTTCCGGGGGTTCGTCGAGGGCCTGCCGGAGAGCGTGCTGTCCGGCGGACAATACGACGGGCTCATGCGGAAGATGGGGAAAAAGTCGCGGGCCATCGGCTTTGCCGTGTACATGGACCTGCTGGAGCGGCTGGACGGGAAGCTTCCCGCCTTTGACGCGGACGTGATGCTGGTCTACGGCGGGGCGGGGAGCGACCCGGGACTGCACCGGGCGGTCCGGGCCCTGACCGACGGGGGACGGACGGTCTTCGTGACCGCAAAGCCCAACGAAAAGGTGCGGTGCAGAACGCTGTGCCGATACGAAAACGGCGAGGTGAGAACCGTTGAAGAAAACGCTTAACGTGGCGCTGCCCAAGGGGCGGCTGGGCGAAAAGGCCTATGCCATCCTGGAGCGGGCGGGCTTCGGCTGTCCGTCGATCCTGGAGAACAGCCGGAAGCTGATCTTTGAAAACCCGGAGACGGGCGTCCGCGCCTTTTGGGTCAAGCCGTCGGACGTGGCCATCTACGTGGAGCGCGGCGCGGCCGACGTGGGCGTCGTGGGCAAGGACATCCTGCTGGAGTACGAGCCGGAGGTCTACGAGCTGGCGGATCTGGGCATCGGAAAGTGCCGCATGGCCGTGGCCGCGCCGAAGGACTTTCGGGACGACACGCGCCGCACCCTGCGGGTGGCGACGAAGTTCGCCAACATCGCCCGGCGGCACTATGCCGCCGTGGGGCGGGACATCGACGTCATCCATCTGAACGGGTCCATCGAGCTGGCGCCGATCCTGGGGCTGTCCGACGTGATCGTGGACATCGTGGAGACGGGCACCACCCTGCGGGAGAACGACCTTGAGGTGGTCGAGACGGTGCTTCCCATCTCGGCGCGGCTCATCGCCAACAAGGCGAGCTTTCAATTCAAGACCGCCGCGATCGGGGCGCTGGTCCGCGGCGTGGCGGAGACGAGGGAGGAGATCCTGTGATCCGGATCCTGCGCTGCGGCGAGGTGCCGCGAAAAGAGATCTTTGCGAGGACGCTTCCGACGGCCGACGTGACCGACGCGGTGGCGGCCATCGTGGCGGACGTCCGCGCCCGGGGCGACGAGGCCCTGCGCGACTATACCGAGCGGTTCGACGGGCCGCGCCTTGAGGCCCTTGCGGTGACGGAGGAGGAGTTCGCCGCGGCCATGGCCGAGGTGGGCGAGGAGTTCCTGGGCATCCTGCGCCGCGCCGCGGCCAACATCCGCCGGTTCCACGAGAACCAGAAGCGGTCCGGCTTCCTGGTCGGCGGCGGGGCGGAGGGCGTCGTCGTCGGCCAGAAGGTGACCCCGCTGGACCGGGTGGGTCTGTATGTGCCGGGAGGCACGGCAGCCTATCCGTCCACGGTGCTGATGGACGCCATCCCGGCCAAGATCGCCGGGTGCCCCGAGGTGGTCATGGTGACCCCGCCGGGACGGGACGGCCGGATCGCCCCGGTGATCCTGGCCGCGGCGCGGACGGCGGGTGTCGACCGGGTGTTCAAGGTCGGCGGCGCCCAGGCCGTGGCGGCGCTGGCCTACGGCACGGAGAGCGTTCCCCGGGCGGACAAGATTGTGGGCCCGGGCAACGCCTATGTGGCCGAGGCCAAGCGCCAGGTCTTCGGACAGGTGGCCATCGACATGATCGCCGGCCCCAGCGAGATCCTCATCGTGGCGGACGGGAAGACCGATCCGCGCCACGCCGCGGCGGATCTTCTGTCTCAGGCCGAGCACGACAGGATGGCCAGCGCCGTGCTGGTGACGGACTCCGAGGCGTTGGCCCGGGCCGTGGCCGGCGAGCTGGAGCGGCAGATCCCCCTGCTGGAGCGGGCGGAGATCGCCCGGGCCTCCATCGACGGGAACGGCAAGATCATCGTGGCCGACGATCTGTCCGAGGCGGTGGACATCGCCAACGAGATCGCGCCCGAGCATCTGGAGCTCTGTGTGGACGACCCCTTCGCCCTGCTGGACCGGATCCGCCACGCGGGCTCGGTCTTCCTGGGCCGGAATTGCCCCGAGGCCATGGGCGACTATTTCGCCGGGCCGAACCACACGCTGCCCACCGGGGGGACCGCGCGGTTCTCCAGCCCCCTGTCCGTGGACGACTTCGTGAAGAAGACCCAGTTCACCTATTACACCCGCGAGGCGCTGGCGGCCGCCGCGGGCGACGTTGCCGCCTTTGCGCGGCGCGAGGGCCTCACCGCCCACGCGCGCAGCGCCCTGATCCGGACGGAGGACGGGATATGAGCCGATTTTTGAGCAAAAAACACGCCGGACTGGCCCCGTACGTGCCGGGCGAACAGCCGCAGAGCGGCCGGTATATCAAGCTGAACACCAACGAGTCGCCCTTCGACGTGCCCCCCGCGGTGGTCGAGGCCGCCCGCGGGGCCGCGGAGAAGCTGCGGCTCTATCCCGACCCGGACTGCCGCGAGCTGACGGCCGCGCTGGCCGAAAGCATGGGCGTGGGGCCGGACCAGATCGTTCCGGCCAACGGCTCGGACGAGGTGCTGGATTTCGCGTTCCTGGCCTTTTGCGACGGCGGGCGGCCCGCGCTGTTCCCGGACGTCACCTACGGCTTTTACCGCGTCTTTGCCGCGGTGAACGGCGTGCCGTACCGCGAGATTCCGCTGCGGCCGGACTTTTCCGTGGCGGTGGAGGACTATGCCGGTCTGGCCGGGACGGTGTTCCTGGCCAATCCCAACGCGCCCACGGGGCTGGCCCTGCCGGCCGAGCGGATCCGGGCCCTGCTGGACCAGGACCGGGACCGGGTCGTGGTGGTGGACGAGGCCTACGTGGACTTCGGTGGGGAGAGCGCCGCGGCGCTGATCCCGGAATACGACAACCTGCTGGTGACGCGGACCTTTTCCAAGTCGCGGTCCATGGCCGGGGCGCGGCTGGGGTACGCCGCGGGCAGCGCGGCGCTGATCGCGGATCTGAACGCGATCCGGTTCTCCGTCAACCCCTATAATCTGGACCGGATGACGCTGGCCGCGGGAGCGGCCATGCTGAAATGCGAGGAGACCGTTCGGGCCAACTGCCGCGCCGTGGCGGCCCAGCGGGAGAAGACGGCGGCCGAGCTGGCCGCGATGGGCTTTGAGCTGACGGATTCCCGGGCGAACTTCCTGTTCGCCCGGTACCCCGGCGCGGACGGCGAGACGCTGTACCGCGCGCTGAAGGATCGGGGGATCCTGGTCCGGCACTTTTCCGCCCCGAGGACGAAGGACTTCGTCCGCATCACGGTGGGTTCGCCGGAGGATATGCGGGCGCTGACGGGCGCCCTTGCGGAGATCTTGGAGGGATGCGCATGCGTACCGCAGAAGTGAAACGAAAGACCGCGGAGACCGATATCTCGCTGACCCTGACGCTGGACGGCGGCGGGAACGCCGCCGTGGACAGCGGCGTCGGGTTCCTGGACCACATGCTGACGCTGTTCGCCCGGCACGGGCGCTTTGACCTGACCCTGACCTGCCGGGGCGACACCTGGGTGGACGACCACCACACGGTGGAGGACGTCGGCATCGCCTTGGGCACGGCGCTGGGCCGCGCGCTGGGGGACAAGGCGGGGCTCTGCCGGTACGGCAGCATCGCGCTGCCCATGGACGAGGCGCTGGTCCTGTGCGCCGTGGACCTGTCCGGCCGGGCCTATCTGGGGTTTGACCTGCCCGTTCCGACCCAGAAGGTGGGCTCCTTCGACACCGAGCTGGTGCAGGAGTTCTTCTGGGGGCTGGTGCGCAGCGCCGGCGTCACCCTGCACCTGAAAAAGCTGGCGGGGGACAACTCGCACCACATCATCGAGGGGGCCTTCAAGGCCTTTGCCCGTGCGCTGGCGGCCGCGGCGGCGGTGGACTCGGCGCTGGACGGGGCGATCCCGTCCACGAAGGGAGTCCTCTGATGACGGTGATCGTGGACTACGGCGTCGGGAATCTGTTCTCGCTCCGCTGTTCCTTCGCGGCCGTGGGGGAAGAGGTGCTGGTGACCTCGGACCCGGAGACGGTGCGGCGGGCCGGGCGGCTGGTGCTGCCGGGCGTCGGCGCCTTCGGGGACGCGGCGGACAAGCTGTTCGCCTCGGGTCTGGCCGAGGCCGTGACCGGGGCCGCGGCCCGGGGCGTTCCGCTGCTGGGCATCTGTCTCGGGATGCAGCTGCTGTTCGACAGGAGCCTGGAGTACGGCGAGCACCGGGGGCTCGGGCTGATCCCGGGGACGGTGCGGCCCATCGCCGAGACCATCCCCGCCGGGCTGAAGATTCCCCACATCGGCTGGAACGCGCTGATCGTCAAGCGGCCGTCGCCGCTGTTCCGCGAACTGCGGGAGGGGGACTGCGTCTATTTCGTCCACTCGTATCACGCGGCGGACTGTGCCGAAAGCGTGACGGCGACGGCGGAGTACGGCGCGGAGCTGACCGCCGCGGTGGAGCGGGACAACGTGTTCGGCTGTCAGTTCCACCCGGAAAAGAGCGGGACCGTGGGGCTTGGGATCCTGCGGGCCTTCTGCGGAACGGAGGGGTGAGACGTGATCCTGCTTCCTGCCATCGATCTCTACGAAGGGAAAGCGGTCCGGCTTTACAAGGGAAATTACGACGAGATGACGGTGTACAGCGACGACCCGGCCGCCGTTGCGGCGGATTTCGCCGCCTGCGGCGCGGAGTGGGCCCATCTGGTGGATCTGGAGGGGGCCCGCACGGGCCGGACGCCGAACTTTGAAACGGTCTGCCGCATCCGGCGGGAGAGCGGCCTGAAGTGCGAGGTGGGCGGCGGGATCCGGTCCATG
>JAEERN010000205.1 GCA_016285815.1 Clostridiales bacterium | reverse complement strand
GGCGACACCAAATACGGCCGCGGCGCCGCCGGCCGCCGGGGCCAGGCGCTGTGCGCCTGGCGGCTGGTCTTCCCCGAAACGGACGGCCCGCTGGCCGGTCTGTCCGGCAGGACCGTGGTCTCCTCGCTGGCCGCGGAATTCGACCCTGAAAACGCGCGCGAGGAAACGAGAGGATAAACGAGAATTCCAGCAAAAAACAGAGGATTTTGTTCGGCCCCGCCGCGAGACAAAGTCTCGCGGCGGTTCTTTCAAAATTTTTAGCGAAAAATCAGAAATTTTCTTGACATTTGATAGGAAAGGATATATACTATGTATCGCATGATTTTTGCTTGTGAAGAGGGGGAGGATACATGTCCAAAGAGCTGATCCGGCTGGCCGACGTCACCATGGCCTACGACGGCGAGCCGGTATTGCGTTCGATCTGTCTTGACGTCAACGACCGGGAATTCGTCACGCTGCTGGGTCCGTCCGGCTGCGGCAAAACGACGACGCTCCGCATCATCGGCGGCTTTGAAACGCCCCTGTCCGGGGACGTGTTCTTCGACGGGGTCCGGATCAACGATCTGCCCCCGTACAAGCGCAAGGTCAACACAATTTTTCAGCGATATGCACTTTTTCCGCATCTGAACGTCTTTGAAAACGTGGCGTTCGGCCTTCGCGTCCAAAAGCTCGACGAGGCTGAGATCCGCAGCCGCGTCTTTGACGTGCTTGAGCTGGTCAACCTGCGCGGCTATGAGCGGCGCAGCGTCAACGCCCTGTCCGGCGGCCAGCAGCAGCGCGTGGCCATCGCCCGCGCGCTGGTGTGCCGCCCGCGTCTGCTCCTGCTGGACGAACCGCTGGGCGCGCTGGACCTTCGTCTGCGCAAGGACATGCAGGTCGAGCTCAAGCGCCTTCAGCAGCAGCTGGAGATCACCTTCCTGTACGTGACTCACGATCAGGAAGAGGCGCTTTCCATGAGTGACCGGGTGGTCGTCATGGACAAGGGCGTGATCCAACAGGTCGGAACGCCGGAAGACATATACAACGAACCGAAAAACGCCTTTGTCGCGGACTTCATCGGCGAGTCGAACATCATCGACGGCGTCATGCTCCGCGACCGTCTGGTGGAGTTCTGCGGCCGCCGCTTCGAGTGTCTGGACGCGGGCTTCGCTCCCAACGAGCCGGTGGACGTGGTCATCCGACCCGAGGACATCGATCTGATCCCCTACGAGGCCGGCTTCATCCGCGGCACCGTCACCAACATCACGTTCAAGGGCGTCCACTATGAGTTCATCGTCGACGTGGCCGGGTTCAAATGGCTGGTCCAGTCCACCGATTACCGCGAGCTGGGCAGCGACGTCGGCTTCGTCATCAACCCCGAGGACATCCACATCATGAAAAAGAGCGAATACTCCGGCCTGTTCGGAGACTATTCCTCCTTCAGCCAGGAGTACGACGAGGACACCGAGCCCGCCGCGGAGGACAGCGATGAAAAGCAGAGTTAAGCTTCTTGCGGCGCCCTATCTCGCGTGGCTTCTGATCTTCACCATCGTGCCCCTCTGCGTCGTGGTCTATTTCGCCTTTACGGACGCCGACGGCCACGTGACGCTGGCCAACCTCGGCGCCATGCGGGACTATCTGCCCACCTTTGCCGACTCGCTGCTGCTGGCCGCCATCTCGGCCGCCATCTGTCTGCTCATCGGCTATCCCACGGCCTATGCCATCACCCGCGCGCCCGCCTCGCGCCAGCGGTTCCTGATCCTGCTCATCATGCTGCCCATGTGCATGAGCTTTCTGCTCCGCACGCTGGCGCTGGTGGCGCTGCTGGAGGATCAGGGCATCCTCAACAATATCCTGTCCGCCGTCGGCCTCGGCCGCGTGACGCTGATCCGCCGCCCCGCGGCGGTGGTGGCGGGCATGGTCTACAACTATCTGCCCTATATGATCATGCCGCTCCACAGCGTGCTGGTCAAGCTGGACGGAAAGCTCATCGAGGCGGCCCAGGATCTGGGCTGCAGCCGGCTGCGCGTCCTGCTGCGGGTGATCCTGCCGCTGTCCGTGCCGGGCATCATCTCCGGCGTGACCATGGTCTTCGTGCCGGCCGTCAGCACCTTTTACATCTCGAAAAAGCTGGGCGGCACCAGCACGGCCATGATCGGCGACATCATCGAGAGCCAGTTCAAGACCTCTTACAACCTCAACGCCGGCGCGGCCATGTCGCTGGTCCTGATGATCATCGTCTTCATCTGTATGGGCATCATGAACCGGTTCACCGGAGACAGCGAGGTGGATCTGCTGTGAACAAGCTTCTCAAGATCTTCACCATCCTGGTGTTCGCCTTCCTCTATCTGCCCATCCTGCTGCTGATCCTGGCCAGCTTCAACAGCGGCGCCAGTCTGGCCGCCTTTTCCGGCGCGACGTTCTACAACTACGCCGAGCTGTTCGCCGACGACGACCTGATCGGCCTGATGCTGAACTCCATCCTGATCTCGGTGCTGGCCGCGGCTCTGGCCACGGTCCTCGGGACGGCGGCGGCCCTCGGCATCTTCCGGATGCGCAAGCCGGTCCGGAAGCTGATCCTGAACGCCACCAACATCCCCATCACCAATCCGGACATCGTCACCGGCATCTCGCTGTCCCTGCTGTTCGCCTTCGTGGGGCGGCTGCTGCGGATCGAGAGCGTTCTGGGCTTCACCACGCTGCTGCTGGCCCACGTCACCTTCAACCTTCCCTACGTGATCCTGTCGGTGATGCCCAAGCTGCGCCAGCTGAACCCCAGCCTCAACGAGGCGGCGCTGGACTTGGGCTATACGCCGATCCAGGCCTTCTTCAAGGCCATCCTGCCCGAGATCATGCCCGGCATCCTAACCGGCGCCATGACGGCGTTCACCATGTCGCTGGACGACTTCGTCATCTCGTATTTCGTCTACGGTCCCGAATTCTCAACGCTTCCCATCGAGATCTACAACTACACGAAAAAGCCCGTCCCGCCCAAGATCTACGCGCTTTTCACCCTCACCTTCTTCGCGCTGCTGCTCATCATGATCGCCATGAACCTGCTGCAGATCCGGGACGAAAAACGGCGCAACCGCGCCTTCGACAAGGTCTCGACCCGCTGAGCGCGGGCGCGGCCGGACTTCAAAGCAAACTTTGCTTCCGCCCCCTGCGGAGGCCTGGAAAGGAATTGAAACATGAAAAAGATCGCGCTCGTCCTCCTCTCCGTCCTGATGCTGGCCGGGATCTTCACGGCCTGCGGCACCGGCGACTACACCGCCACCATCAACGTGTACAACTGGGGCGTCTACATCTCCGACGGTTCCGACGGATACATCGACGTCAACAAGGCCTTCACCGAGGCCACCGGCATCAAGGTCAACTATACGACCTTCGACTCCAACGAGACGCTGTACACCAAGCTGAAGTCCGGCGGCGTCAGCTATGACGTCATCGTCCCGTCGGACTACATGATCGGCGCGCTGGCCGCCGAGGGGCTGCTGCTGGAGCTGGACTATTCCAACATCCCCAACTATCAGTACGTGGACGAGTCCTTCCGCGGGCTCAGCTATGACCCGGAAGAGAAGTACACCGTGCCCTACACCTGGGGCACCGTGGGCCTGATCTACAACACCAAGTACGTCACCAAGCCCGTCGACAGCTGGTCTCTCATGTGGGACGAGGACTATGCGGGCAAGATCCTGATGTTCGACAACCCCCGCGACGCCTTCGCCATCGCCGAGCTCCTGCTGGGATACGACGTGAACACCACCGACGAAACCCAGCTCCAGGCCTGCGCCGACAAGCTGGCCGAGCAGAAGGAGCTGGTCCAGAGCTACGTCATGGACCAGGTCTTCGCCCAGATGGAAAACGAAGAGGCGTGGGTCGCCGCCTATTACGCCGGGGACTATCTGCTGATGCGCGAAAGCAACGAGGACCTGGCGTTCTGCTTCCCCAAGGAGGGCTTCAACCTGTTCGTGGACGCGTTCTGCATCCCCACCTGCAGCCGGAACAAGGCGCTGGCCGAGCAGTACATCAACTTCCTCACCTCGCCCGAGATCTCCGGCGAGAACATGAGCTATCTGGGCTATTCCACGCCGCTGACCGCCGCGCGCCAGTATCTGGAAGAGGACGTGGCCGCCAGCGAGATCGCCTACCCCTCCGCCGAAACGCTGTCCGCCGGCGTCACCTTCGACACGCTGCCCACCGAGACCTCCAACTTCATCAGCGAGGCCTTCAACAAGATCAAAGCCTCCGGCAGCGGCTGGAGCGTCTGGATCTTCGTCGTCATCGGCGCGGTGCTGGTGGCCGCCGCTGTGCTGCTGATCCTGCGCAAGAAAAAGCGCAACAAGTATTGAGCCCTTCCCAGAGCGCTCTTCGTCCCCGGCGCAGCAATGCGCCGGGGATTTTTTCGGCCGGGCCGCAAAGCGCGCGGCCCGCGCCGCCACCCGTCCCTCATCCCTCCCCCCTCACCCCTCATCCCTCATCCCTCGTCCCCCGTCCCCCCGGCGCGAACGCTCCGCCGGTCCGCGCCGGGGAGAGGAGTAGCCGCGAAGCGCAAAAGAGGATCCCCCCGCAGGGACATCCTGCGGGGGGATCCTCGCCAACGCGGAGCGTGCTCCGACGACGTGCCGCCGACCGGGATCGAACCGGTACGGGATCGCTCCCATCAGATTTTAAGTCTGAGGCGTCTGCCAATTCCGCCACGGCGGCTCACAGCAGAGATTTTAGCACACTCCCGGCCAAAAGTCAACGCCGGGCACAGGGGGGCGGCCGGCCGGCCGGCAAAACGCCTTCCGGGCTTTGCGCGAGCCGTTCACAGACCGTTGTCGGCCCGATAGCGCCGGACGACCTCCGCGTACTTTTCCCGAACGCGGGGCACGATCTCCTCCCACGGGCGGGCAACGCTTTGCCGGGCGCCCTCGCCCACCCGGGCCAGCAGGCCCTCTTCCGAAAAGACGCGCCGGATCTCGCGGGCCATGGCCGCCGGGTCCGCCTCGGCCGTAAAGCCGGACACGTCTTTTTCCACGGCCTCCGCCGCGTTGGAGCCCGCCGCCAGCAGAGACGGCACCCCCAGCGAGGCCGCCTCCCGGACCACCAGCGGCGCGTTGTCGTAGACCGACGGAAAGAAAAACAGGTCCGCATTCAGATAGAGTCCGGCCAGAAGGTCCCGGTCCTCGACCCTTCCGAGGAACCGGACCGCGCCGGGCGGCAGGCCCAGCCCGTCGGCATAGCCGCGGATCGCCTCGCCGTCATAGCCGTCCCCGGCTACCAGCAGACAGAACCCGCCGTCCCCGCCGGCCACCAGGCGGAACGCGTCGAGGATCAGGCGCAGGTTCTTGTGCCAGATCAGATGCCCCACGAAGAGCAAAAGCTTTTTGTCCCGCGGCAACGCGAAACGCCCGGCCGCGGCGCATTTCAGCGCCTCCGGATCCGCGGGGCGGCGGAAGGTCGTCCCGTTGTCCATCACGAAGATCTCGCCCCGGTAGCCGTAGCTCTTCAGCGTCTCCGCCGTCCCGCGGGAACAGGCCCAGACGCTGTCCGCCTTTTCGTAGAAGCGGGCGACCCGCCCGGCCACGAGCTCCGCCGCCAGCCGGGAGCCCGTCAGGTGCAGCGCGTCGTCGTAATACTTCGAGTGGAACGTGGCAACGAAGGGGATCCTCCGCCTGCGGGCGCAGGCCCGCGCGAACCCGCCCATGAAAAAGGGCGAATGGGCGTGGACCAGGTCCAGCGACCGGTTCAGGATCCGCTTTTTCAGCGCGCCGTCCAGCCGCGGCGCGGGCAGGGCGTACTCGGCCACCGACAGGTCCAGCGACCGGGCGCGGAACACGTCGTAAGGCAGCGCGCCGTCGTCATAGCCGCCTTTGCCCTTCGGCGCGACGACGCAGGTGTATGCGTCCCGTCCCAGCAGAGCGGCGTAGCTGTGGACCGTCTCCACCACGCCGTCGATGATCGGGAAATACGTGTCGATGAACTGTGCCGAACGGATGCCGGACGGGTCCACGTCACCTCGCCTCCCTTCCGCGAAACAGCCGCCGCACGGCCTTTCCTCCGAAGATCAGCAGCCCGATCAGCACGAAGGAGTAATAGGCGAATAGCCGCCAGACCAGCATGGCCCAGAACGCGCCGGCGGTCTCCGGCCCGCTGAACAGCAGATAGAAGGACCCCTCCGCCGCCCCGGCGTTGCCCGGCGTCGGCACAAGGCTGATCGCGGCGTTCAGGAACACGCACATGGCCAGCGCCTGCCCGTAGCCGACGCCCCCGCCGAAGGCCCGGATGGCAAAGAACGGCAGGCTGGCCGATGCGACCTGGAAAGCCAGCGAGATCAGGATCTGTCCGGCCAGCGTCCGCCGGTCGCGCGCGAGCTTTTGAAAACAGCCCGAACAGCCGATCACGGCGCGGAACGCCTTTCGGCGGGCCCGGTCCGGATCCTTGACCAGCCGCAGCCGCGCGCCGGCCCGCACCCCGAGATCCGCCAGCCGCGCTGCCAGCCGCG
>JAEERN010000204.1 GCA_016285815.1 Clostridiales bacterium | reverse complement strand
CCGGCCAGCTCGAAGGCCAGCACGTCGGACCGACCCAGCGCCAGCGCCTCCGCCGGCCCGCCGGCCGGCGTGCGCGTGCCCGCCAGATAGTCGCTCACCGCGGTCACCGCGTCCCCGCCGATGCTCGCGGGCGGATCGGCCCGCAGATCCCGCATCAGCGCCGCCATGCGGGCCAGCCCGTCCAGTCCCGGCATCCGGACGTTCAGCGTCTTCTCCCGGTACCAGCCGTACCGCGCCATCAGCTCGTCCAGCGCTCCGGCCAGATCCCGGCCCCGCGCCCGGTGCCAGGCCGCCATCTCCGCGACCAGCATGGCCGCCGACACCGAGTCCTTGTCGCGGGCGTGACCGCCGGACAGATAGCCGCAGGACTCTTCGAAGCACAGCACCGGCGTGATCCCCCGCGCCTCCAGCTCGTCCATCTTCTCCGCCAGGAAGCGGAACCCGGTGAAGGTCTCGCCGTAGACCGCGCCGTTGGCCTCCGCCACGGCGCGGGCCATCATGGTGGACACGATAGTGGACAGCACCGCCGGGCGCGGCGGCAGCTTTCCCGCCGCGCGGCCCGCGGTCAGGATGTAGTCCTCCAGCAGCACGCCCAGCTGGTTTCCCGTCAGCGAGACCCAGCTCCCGTCGGGCCGGCGCGTCATGACGCCGATGCGGTCCGCGTCCGGATCCGTGCCCAGGATCAGATCGGCGTCCTCCCGTCCGGCGACCTCCAGCGCCAGCGCGAAGCCCGCGGGGTCCTCCGGATTCGGGCTGGCCACCGTGGAAAAATTCCCGTCCGGCACCATCTGCCCGGCCACGGGGATCACGTTCGCGAACCCTCTGCGGCGCAGGATCTCCGGCACCAGCACCCGCCCCGCGCCGTGGAACGGCGTGAAGACGATCTTCATCTCCGGCGCCAGGGCCGCCGCGTCCTCCGTCACGGCGCAGGCGGCGACCCGCCGCAGAAACGCCTCGTCCGTCTCCGCGCCGAGGATCTCGACCCCCGCCGCCCGCAGGGCCTCGTCGGACAGGGCCTCCTCCCCGGGCGCCGCGTCGAACAGGTCGATCTCCGCCCGGCGGCGGGAGATGACCGCCGCCTCGGCGTCTCCGATCTGCGCTCCCGTGGGGCCGTAGACCTTATAGCCGTTGTACTCCTTGGGGTTGTGGCTGGCCGTCACGTTGACGCCGAACTCACAGCCGTATTCCCGAACGGCGAAGCTCAGCTCCGGCGTGGGGCGCATCCCGTCGAACAGGCGCACCCGCGCCCCCGCGCGGGCCAGCACCGCCGCCGTCACCGCCGCAAAGAGCCTCGAGCCGTTGCGGCAGTCATAGGCGACGACCGCGCCGCGTTCCAGCGCCGCCGCTCCCCGGGCGGCGATCTCGTCGGCCACGGCCCGGGCCGTCTGGGCCACGGTGAAGACGTTCATGCGGTTGGTCCCCGGACCCATGATCCCGCGCAGGCCGGCGGTCCCGAAATTCAGCTCGGCGGAAAACGCCTCCCGGACGGCCGCCTCGTCCATGGCCGCCAGCTCGGCGTGAAAGCCCTGCGCCCTGGGGGCGCAAAGCCAGCGTTCGTAAGCTTCCCGATAGTCCATTTCTCTCGCTCCTCCGTTTCTTCGCCCCATAAGTATACCACATTTCGCCGCGATTTCCCACACCCCTTTCCGGGAATTTACAAAAACCTGTTTATTCTTCTGGCCGGGTGTGGTATAATACAGGAAACGCGAGACGATTTTGTGAGAGGGGTCACCGACGAATGGGCATCCTGCAGAAGCTCTTCGGCACCAACAGCGGCCGGGAGCTGAGAAAAAACCGAAAATACACGGACGCCGTCCTTGCGCTGGAATCCAAATACGCCGCCATGTCCGACGAGGAGCTGCGCGCCCAGACGGACGCGCTGAAGGCGCGGCTGGCCGCCGGCGAGACCATGGAGGACATCCTGCCCGACGCGTTCGCCACGGTCCGCGAGGCCGAGGGCCGCGTGCTGGGCTATAAGGCGTTCCCCGTCCAGATCGCCGGCGCGGTCATCCTGCACCAGGGCCGCATCGCCGAGATGAAGACGGGCGAAGGCAAGACCACCACCGCCCTGTTCCCCTCTTACCTCAACGCGCTGACGGGAAAGGCCGTCCACATCGTCACCGTCAACGAATATCTGGCCAAATTCCAGGGCGAACAGATGGGCCTGGTCCACAAGTTCCTGGGACTCTCCGTGGGCGTGATCCTGCACGATATGGATCCCGCCGCGCGCCGCGCGGCCTATGCCTGCGACATCACCTACGGCACCAACAACGAGTTCGGCTTCGACTATCTGCGCGACAACATGGCGCTCACCGCCGACGAGATGGTCCAGCGTGGCCACGACTTCGCCATCGTGGACGAGGTGGACTCCATCCTCATCGACGAGGCGCGCACGCCGCTGATCATCTCCGGCATGGGCGACGAGTCCACGGACGACTACGTCCGCGCGGACGCCTTCGTCCGCCGGCTGAAGAGCTTCGTCCGCACCGAGGAGGACGACGCCGGCTCCGGCATCGACTACATCTTCGACAAGTCCGCCCGCGGCGGCGAACACTTCGACGTGGACTACACCGTGGACTACGTGGTCAATGAAAAGGAGCGCACCGCCCAGCTCACCGCCGCCGGCATCCAGAAGGCGGAAAAATACTTCGGCATCGACAACCTCTTCGCCGTGGGCGACGAGGACGCTCCCTTCGACACCGAGCGCATCCGGGAGGCCAACGACGAGGACGAGTCCCTCTCCGAGGCCGAGCTGGCCGACTTTGACGCCGAGACCGCACCCGAAGCCATGACCGACGAGCAGGCCGCCGCCGAGGCGGAGGCCGCGGCCCGGCGTGCCGAGGCCCAGGCCGAGGCCATCCGCCGCCGGTCGGACAACCGCCGCATCGTCCACCACATCGAACAGGCGCTGAAGGCCCACGGGCTGTTCAAGCGCGACGTGAACTACGTCATCCAGAACGGCGAGGTCATCATCGTCGACGAGTTCACCGGCCGTCTCATGTACGGCCGGCGGTACTCCGAGGGCCTGCACCAGGCCATCGAGGCCAAGGAGCACGTCCCCATCCGCCGCGAGAGCAAAACGCTGGCCACCATCACCTTCCAGAACTATTTCCGCCTCTACGACAAGCTGTCCGGCATGACCGGCACCGCCAAGACCGAAGAGGAAGAGTTCAGCGCCATCTACGGGCTGGACGTCATCGAGATCCCCACCAACCGGCCCATGATCCGCAAGGACCACCCGGACATGGTCTTCAAGACCGAAAAGGGCAAGTTCGACGCCGTCATCGAACAGATCGCCGCCTGTCACGAAAAGGGCCAGCCGGTCCTGGTGGGCACCGTCTCCATCGAAAAGAACGAGCTGCTCTCGCGTCTGCTCAAGGCCCGCGGGATCCCGCACAACGTTCTGAACGCCAAGCAGCACGAGTACGAGGCGGACATCATCGCCCAGGCCGGCAAGAGCGGCGCGGTCACCATCGCCACCAACATGGCCGGCCGCGGCACGGACATCCTGCTGGGCGGCAACCCCGAGCTGCTGGCCAAAAAACAGCTGCTGCGCGAATACTTTGAGGGCGACGGCGCCAAACTAAAGGCCGAGACCGACGCGGCGCGCCTCGCCTATAAGCAGGCCGTTTCGGCGGTCATGGAGCCCAACGGCAAAAACGAGCCCGCCGACCCCGGCGCCGTCGAGATCCAGACCCGCGTGCGCGGCCTGCGCAACCGGATCGCCGCGGTGCACCCCGGCTGGGGCAAGCGCGAGCTGGCCGCCGAGATGATCCGCGTCGTGGACTCGGTCTTCGACAAGCAGTATGAGGACGAGGTCAAGAGCGCGTCGGAGTTCATCAACTACGAGTCCTCCAGCCTGACCCACACGGAGGATCCCCGCATCCTGGACATCCGCGCCCGCTACCGCGCCCATCTGGCCGAGATCAAGGCCGTCACCGACGAGGATCACAAGCGCGTCGTCGAGGCGGGCGGCCTGTTCGTGGTCGGCACCGAGCGGCACGAGAGCCGCCGCATCGACAACCAGCTGCGCGGCCGAAGCGGCCGGCAGGGCGACCCCGGCGAGAGCCGCTTCTTCATCTCCATGGAGGACGATCTGCTGCGCCTGTTCGGCGGCGACCGCATGAAGGCCATGATGGACCGCCTCACCGGCGACGAGGACGTGGCGCTGGACGTCCGGATGCTCTCCAACGCCATCGAGAACGCCCAGGGGCGCATCGAGTCCCGGAACTTCCAGACGCGCAAGCGCGTTCTGGAATACGACGACGTCATCAACGTCCAGCGCGAGACCATCTATAAGGAGCGTCACCAGGTCATCACCGGCGAGACCACCGACGAAGAGCTGCGGGAGAAGATCCTCGGCATGATCCGCGCCACCGTGTCCGGCTATGCCGCGGACGCAGTCGCCAAATACCCCGGCGGCCGGGACAAACAGTCCCTCGCCGCGGGCGGCGTCAGCTATCTGATCTCTCTGCTCTCCCCCGCCTTCGCCGACGAGGCGTGGCTCCGCGAAAACGCCTCCCGCTTCGAGGGGCTCTCCGCCGAGGCGCTGGGCGAGCTGCTGGGCGAAGAGGCCGAGCGCCGCTTTGACCGGCGCGAAGAGGAGTTCGGCCGCGAGACCATGGCCTTCCACTGCCGCTGCGTCCTGCTGTCTCAGGTCACGGAAAAGTGGATGGAAAACATCGACGACATGGACCAGCTGCGCACCGGCATCAACCTGCGCGCCTACGGTCAGGTGGACTCCGTCAACGTCTACAAGAACGAGGGCTTCGAGCTGTACGAGAGCATGCTGGCCCGCCTGCGGGAGGACACGTCCCGGGACGTCATGACCCTCTCCCCGCTGGACACCCGCGCCCGCATCGAGATGCGCCGTCCCCGGCCGGT
>JAEERN010000203.1 GCA_016285815.1 Clostridiales bacterium | reverse complement strand
CCCGGTCGCCGGACAGCTCGATCAGCCGCCGGGCCGCCCCGGCCAGCCGCCGGAGCTCTTCGCGGCCGCTCCGCCGCGCGGCCGCGTCATAGCCGAGACGCGTCTCCCGTCCCAGCGCGAGGCCGGGCGCGAGCTCATATTCCGACACTATTATATCACAACCGGCCATGCCTTTTCCACCCCCTTTCCAGAGATCCACGCGTTTTTTTCCGACCGTCAGATACCAAAGCGTCCGCTTTTCCCCGGTGTACCGCTTTTCCGCCGTCTCCAAGGCGCTTTTGACCACGACCTCGTATTCCGTCCGTGCGAAGATCTCGCCGCGGGCGTGGACGGTGTGCCAGCGCACCTCGCCGCGGGCCGGGTCGCCGACGGGAACGGCCGACGAGATCAACAGATCTCCGGCCAGAACGGGCTGGGCCGGTCGGACCGCCGCCGTGCCCCGATAGACGTTCAGGGCCGTGACGAGGCCCCTTCTGCCCGCCACCACGTCGCAGGGATCGGACAGGGCGATCATGGGCGGCGTCGTCCGGGCCAGACTGTAGCTCACCGTGGCCGTGCACCCGCGCACGTTGACCGCCAGCCACCCCAGCTCGCCGTATTCCAGCAGCATCCGGTTTTTCAGCAGCTCGTTGTCCACCGCAGCGCTGCGCACGCCTGGCCGGAGCCCCAGCGTCTCCAGCGAGGCGGCCAGAGCGCGGTCGTCCAGCCCGCCGGGCTCGACGCGGACGATCCAGACGAAGCCCGAAAGCCAGACCGTGGCCGCCGCCGCGGCGATCAGTCCGAGAAAGAACACGGGCCGCGCCCGAAGCGGCAGAAACAGGCGGATCGCGCCCCGGCGAGAAAGGATCCGAAGCCCGTGCCCCCGCGAAAGCCCCAGCCGCCGTGCCCGCATGAAGCCAGCGGCACGCATCTCCATCACGGCGCCGCCGTCCGCACCGGCGCGATAGCGCCGCACCGGGATCCCCGCGCCGACGCAGGCGTTCCAGAACCCGGCCCCGTCCCGGCCGGCCCGGATCCGCAGGATCCCGTGGAAGCAGTAGGGGAGAGCGGCTATTTTTCCACGCATATTTCCCGGATCCGCCCGCGGACCACCGTCCGCGCCGCCGACACCGCCGCCACGGTGAGACCGTCGCCCAGAAAACGGATGCGATAGCCGGAACAGCGAAATTCCAAAAGCTGTTCCGCGTCGGCGCACAGCACCGCACGGTCGTAGATGCTCGCCAGCCGGTCCCCGTGCAGCTCGACCACGGGCTCGGAAAATCTCTCCGACAGTTTCACAGGATCCCATCACCGCCCTTCAAAAAAGGTATACGGTCCGACCCGGTGATTTAGACCCGCCGCGCCGCATAGATATGGGACGGCTGCGGCGGCCCGCGAAGGCCCGAATTACCGCGCCGAAAGCGGGGGAGGAACACGGATCTTGTCGTCACCGCGTTGTCCGTGCTGGCCATGACGGCCTGCGCGCTGTTCTCGTCCGGGATCTCACAGGCGGTCCTGCGGGGCCTTTCGCTGGCCGCGCTCCGCGCGGTGCCGTCGCTGTTCCCGTCCTCCGTGATCGCGGGAACGCTGATCCGGTCCGGCGCCGCAGACCGGCTGATCCGAAGCGCGGGACGGCCCTTTTCCCGCCTGACCGGGCTGAGCCCGGCCTGCTTCCAGGCCTATGTGTTCGGACTGCTGGGCGGATATCCCACCGGCGTCAGCGTGCTGTGCGACCTGTTCGACCGCGGGATTCTCGCTCCGCTGGACGCGGCGCTGGGATCGGCGTTGTGCCTGAACTGCGGGCTGCCGTTCCTGGCCGCCGTCTGCTCGGCGCGGAGCACTTCTTTCGCCGCGGTGACCGCCGCCCATCTGATCGGGGGAGCCGCGGCCTACGGCGTCTGCCGCACGCTGTGTAAAAGAAAGCGCTTTACGGCGGATCCCGCCGTAAAGCGACCGGACGTCACATCCAAAACAGGTGGCAAGCAGGATATTTTACAGAAAACGACAAAGAGCTTTACAGCGTCTGTTTTTGCTTCGGCCGGCGCGATGCTGAAGGTCTGCGGCTTTGTGGCGCTGTTCACACCGCCGGCCGAGGCCGCCGCGCGGATCGCCGGAGACGCGCCGCTGGCCCCCGTTTTGGCCGGGATGCTGGAGATGACCGGGGGAGCCTTTCGGATGCCGCCTGGCGATCCGGTCGGCCTTGCCTTCTGCGTCAGCTTCGGCGGGCTCTGCGTCCTGATGCAGGGAATGGATCTGCTGTTCGAGCGCGGTCTGCCGGTCTGGCCCATGGCGGCGGCGAAAATTTTGCACGGGATTTTTTCGGCGCTGGCTGCCTATGGCCTTTCCTTTGCCGGCGTTTTATGATATAATGATAATTGGGTTTTGGGACGTTGTCACAGGCACTCAATATTTTTCGCGCTTGGCAAAACGAATCGTTTTACAAGTGGGGGCACACTGTCATGGACCGCTTTGACCGACGCCGCTGGCAAGCAGAGCTTTGCCGGACGCAGGAGGAACTGGATTTTGCCCTTGACTGTTTTGGCGTTCGCGGAAAACGGGTGGATCATGTCTATACCATCGGCAAAGCAGAATGGGTGCATGATACAGGACGATTTGCGTACAGCGGAAGAAATCACTTGCCAGGAACTGCGTAAAGCCACGGATCGGTACCCGTTCGATGACGGCGAGATTCTTGAATCTTTTTCGTTTTTCACAGGACACCGGGATCACGTTATATTCTCGATATGGGTTCGATTACTTTTGTCAGAACGTCGGGGGCTCGCTTGCAGGTGGAGCGAAGATACGATTGTTTTCCCTTTGAAGGCGTTCGACCAGATTCTGGACGACATAGAATTCTGCGCCGAAATGCTGTCAACCAACTTTTACGATCATTCGCTGGACGGCTGGAAAAAAAGATTCACTGGTCTCGGGACCGTAGACTATCTCAATCTCCAAAAGGAACCGGATGAACTGGAACTCTACGAAAAACTGGATCTGATTCTGGACTTTTACGAACGATTGGTTTATCGGCTTCGAATCATGGTAAAAGATGCTGACGAATGTGGATACATTCTCTTCCTGGCTTGTGTTTTTGTGCAAAAAAGAGAGGAATTTAAATATTGAATCGTGTTCTTATTATAGCACTATGTGCTTTTAGGGAGAATCGAAGTCATGGACAACGAACAGGAAAAATGCTGCGCGCTGTGTGAATATGCGGAAAGGACCGTCGGGGAAGAGATGATCTGTCTGCATCGCGGTCCCATCGCGCCGACGGGACGCTGCCGCAAATTCCGTTACGATCCGTTCAAGCGTACGCCGCCCAAGCGGGTCAAGCTGCCGACGGACACCGGGCTTTCCGGTTTTTGACGGTCCTTTTATGGGACGGCCCGGACCGAGGAAACGCCCGGGAAGTCCTGCGGAAAGCGCCCGGAAATCCGGGTAAAACGGATCTGAAAAGAAATCGGCCGCACCGCGGCGCAGAACGCCTGGATCGAAGCGCTGCAGAGCGCGGTGCGCTACGTCAGGATCGAGGCGCGGATCGAATCTAATTGCGGAACCAGCAAGGCGCGGCGATTCATCCGGCGCCGTCGGCGCGGCAAGGGCTCGTCTCGACGCAAAGGGAACGACGGCCACGCGCCGCGTCGTTTTCAAAGACCCACAGCAAGACGCATCTGACCCGCGGCGGCGCAAAATCGGACTGCAGCTGAAACCGGTTTCAACGACCCGGCCCTTAAGCCCGTGATCCAGGCGCTCTGGTTTTAAAGGCCTTATGTTCTGCCGAGAGGGCCCCATTGGAGCGAGCCCTTCGGAGAGGACCCGAAAAGGGCCCCGGCCGGGTTTTTCAGCTGCCGGCCGTTCCGGTTCGTGCTTCCCCTCCCCCCACATTACACAAAATTTTTATTTTGTGTAATGTTAACTGTGGCGCAGCGCCCCGTCCCGAAGCTGCCGGTCCGGCCCCTCTGACCGCGGACAAGACCTTCGAAGGCCCTCCTCCGCTGCGCTCCGAGCGATCCCGTTCGCGCTTTGCCGCGCCGGACCGCTGCGGTGCGGCGTCCTTGCACGACGTCGCCGCATCCCGTTTCGTCGGTCCCGGTCCGCCGCGCGCGCGGAAGCTTTAGCCAGGTGTTTAACGTCAAGTCGCTGATCTGGATTGGACAGGCATTGTTTGCAGTTT
>JAEERN010000202.1 GCA_016285815.1 Clostridiales bacterium | reverse complement strand
CTCCGACACGCCCTCCGCCGGGACGACGTCCGTCACCCGGGGCTCTCCCTCGGTGACGGTGCCGGTCTTGTCCATCACCGCGATCTGCACGCGGCCCGTCTCTTCCAGCGCGGCGGCGGTCTTGAACAGGATCCCGTTCTTCGCGCCGACGCCGCTTCCCACCATGACGGCCACGGGCGTGGCCAGTCCCAGCGCGCAGGGGCAGCTGATGACCAGCACCGAGATACCGCGGGCCACGGCAAAGCCCGCGTCGCCCCGCGCGATCCACCACGCCGCGAAGGTGACCAGCGCGATCCCCATGACCACGGGCACGAACACGCCCGCGACCTTGTCGGCCAGCTTGGCGATGGGCGCCTTGGTGGCCGCCGCGTCGCTCACCATGCGGATGATGCGCGACAGCGTCGTGTCCTCGCCCACCTGTGTGGCCGAGCACCGCAGGATCCCCGTCAGGTTCACCGTTCCGGCCGACACCCGGTCCCCCGGCGCCTTGTCCACGGGGATGCTCTCGCCCGTCAGGGCCGCCTCGTTCACCGCCGAGCCGCCGCTCTCCACAACGCCGTCCACAGGGACGTTCTCGCCCGGCCGGACGAGGAACGTCTCGCCCACGCGGACCTGCGCCAGCGGCACCGCGATCTCGGCGCCGTTCCGGATCACCGTCGCCGTCTCCGGCGCCAGCTTCATCAGGCTCCTCAGCGCGTCCGTGGTGCGTCCCTTGGACCGGGCCTCCAGCATCTTGCCCACGGTGATCAGCGTCAGGATCATGGCCGACGACTCGAAATACAGCTCGTTCATCAATTCTCCGGCCCGGGCCGCGTCCCCGCCGGCCACGGCGCGGGACATGGCGAAGGTCACGCCGACGCTCCAGAGGAACGCCGTTCCGGCGCCCAGGGCCACCAGCGTGTCCATGTTGGGGCTCCGGTGGATCAGCCCCCGCACGCCGCTGACGAAAAACCGCTGGTTCACCACCATCACCGCCGCGGCCAGCAGCAGCTGGACCAGCGCCATGGCCACGTGGTCCCCCGCCAGGAACGGCGGCAGGGGCAGCCCGAACAGCATATGTCCCATGCCGACGAGCATCAGCACCGTGCACAGGCCCGCCGAGACGATCAGCCGGACCAGCAGCTTCGGCGTCTCCCGGTCGGTCAGCGCGTCCTCCCGCGCGGCGGGGGCCGCGGCTCCCTCCTGTTCCGCGCCGTAGCCCGCCGCTTCGACGGCGGCGATCACCGCCGCCGGCTCCGCCGAACCCTCGACGCCCATGGAGTTTGTCAGCAGACTGACGCTGCACGACGTCACCCCCGGCACGCCGGACACGGCCTTTTCCACCCGGGCGCTGCACGCCGCGCAGCTCATGCCCGAAACCTTGTAACGATCCACCTTTTTGTCCTTTCCTCTTTCTGCGCCCGATTCAGCGCATCAGCTTTTTCAGCAGGGCGCTCAGCTCGTCCACCGCGCCCTCCCGCCCGGACCGGATGTCCGACACGACGCAGGAGTTCAGGTGGCTGGTCAGCAGCTCGCGGTTGAACGCGTCCAGCGCCGCCCCCGCCGCAGCGGATTGGGTCAAAACGTCCGCGCAGTAGGCGTCCCGCTCCAGCATGCCGCGCATGCCGCGGATCTGTCCCTCGATCCGCGCCAGCCGGTTGATCAGCTTTTTCTTCTCCGCTTCGTCCCGCCGGGTCTTTCGCTCGCCGGGCCGGCAGCACGGACAGATCTCTTCCATCAGGATCCCCTCCGTCTCTGGCGTTTATATACCCCATTGGGGTATTTTGATTGTACCACGTTCCGCCTGTTTTGTCAAGAGGCGGGCGCGCGCTTTACAAAATCCGGGGGATGGTGTATAATTTCTGTATCTATTCCGCCGTGGAAAGAGGAGGGGCTTGCCTTTGCGATCGTTTTTTCGGGCGCTGGTGCCGGCGGCGCTGGCCGCCGTCTTCCTGGCCTCCTGCGCCGCGGTCTCTCCGGAGCCGCTGATCCCGGAGACCCGCCCTGCCGCGAGCCAGACCGCCGCGGCGGAAACCTCGGCCCTGCCTGCCGCCGGAACGACGGCCCTTCCGCCGCCCGCGGCCGACCCGGCGACCGGGCCTGCGGCGGGGACGACGACGGAAGCTTCCCCGGCCGGAACCTCCGCGCCGGAGACCTCTGAACCGGAGACCTCCCCGGCCGAGACCTCCGCGCCGGAGACCTCTGAACCGGAGACCTCTGAACCGGAGACCTCTGAGCCGGAGACCTCCCCGGCCGAGACCTCCGCGCCGGCCGAGACCCTGTCGCCTCCGGTGAACACTTCCACGGGGGACCGGCCCGATCACCCGTATCTGGGCGCGGCGGACGAGCCCAGGGCCTATTACGTCAAGGTCAACCTCGAGCGCAACGTGGTGACGGTCTACGGCAAGGACGCCGAGGGCTTCCACACTGTCCCCGTCCGCGCCATGCTCTGCTCCACCGGGCAGGACTCGCCCCAGGGCGGGATCTTTTCGCTGCAGTACACCGCGCAGTTCGAATGGTGCGCGCTGCTCGGCGGCGTCTGGGGGCGGTACTGCACGCAGATCCGGGGGGACATCCTGTTCCACTCGGTGCCCTATACCCGGTTCGGGGACCCGTCCAGCCTGAAATACGCAGAGTTCGACAAGCTGGGGACCTCGGCCTCCATGGGCTGCGTGCGGCTGATGCTGGCAGACGCCAAGTGGATCTATGACCGCAAGGACGACATCGCCGGCGTGGAGTTCTACCGGGACGAAGACCCCGGCCCGCTGGGGATCCCCGGCATCCCGAAGATCTCGCGAAACGAGCTCTGCCGCGGGTGGGACCCGTCGGACACGGACCCGGCCAGCCCCTGGGGCTGGCGCGCCCCGCCGGGAACGGAGGACGGCGCCTCCGCCGGATGACGTCCCCCGCGCCGGAAAAGAACAAGGTCCGGCCCCGCGCCGGCCGGAAAGGAGCGTCTCTCCCATGACCAGGATCCTTCTTGTGGAGGACAGCGGCGCCATCGTCCTGTCTCTGACGGACTTTCTGCGCGGCGAGGGCTTTTCCGTCACCGCCGTGCCGGGCCAGGCGGCCGCCGAGGCCGCCCTCGCCCGAAACGAGACGGACCTTTTGCTGGTGGACCTTCGTCTGGCCGACGGCCGGGGGCAGGACGTCTGCGCCGCAGCCCGAGAGCAGGACCTTCCGGTCATCATCCTGACGGCGGCGGACGACGAGGCCAGCGTCGTGTCCTGTCTCGACATGGGCGCGGACGACTATATCACAAAGCCCTTCCGCCCCCGCGAGCTGGTCTCGCGGATCCGCTCGGTCCTGCGGCGGCGGGGCGGCGCGCCCGCTGCGGTCCGGCTGGGCGGCGTCCTGCTGGACACGGAAAGGGGCGTCGCCTCCCGGAACGGGGCCCCGCTCTCCCTTTCGCCGCTGGAGTACCAGCTTTTGACCATGTTCGCCGCCAACCGGGGCAAGCTGCTGACCCGCGCGCGGATCCTGGAAGAGATCTGGGATCTGGCCGGAGATTTCGTCAACGACAACACGCTGACGGTCTATATCAAGCGCCTGCGGGACAAGATCGAGGACGACCCCTCGGACCCGAAGATCATCAAGACGGTCCGCGGGCTGGGATACCGGGTGGACTGACCATGAAGCTTTTGAAAAACCCCGCTCTCCGGCGGGAGCTGATCGTCCTTCTCGCCGCGGCGGCGGTCTTTTCCGCCGCCGCGGCTTTCCTTTCCCCCGCCGCGGGCGCGCTGACGGCGGGGCTTGGGCTGTTCGCCGCCGGGGCGCACCTGCTCTTCGCCCGCCGCCGGTACCGCGAGATGGCCCGTCTCAGCGAAGAGCTGGACCGCATCCTGCACCGCGGCGGAGACGCCCTGCTGGAGGACAGCGCCGAGGGCGAGCTCTCTCTCTTGAAAAGCGAGATCAAAAAGCTGGTGGTGCGGCTTCGGGAGAACGCCGCCGCCCTGACGGAAGAGCGCGACCGCCTGTCCGCCGCCACGGCGGACCTGTCCCACCAGCTTCGCGTGCCGCTGACGGCGCTTGCTCTCAACGCCGAGCTGCTGAGCGAGGCCGACCTGGCCCCCGAGCGGCGCCTGGCTCTGACCCGCGACCTGAAGCGCCAGCTCGCCCACATGAACTGGCTGGTCGAGACCCTGCTGCGGCTGGCGCGTCTGGACGCGGGCTCGGTCCGCTTTCGCCGGGACGAGCTGTCCGCCGCCGAGCTGGTGCGCCGCGCCGCCGAGCCGCTGGCCATCCCGCTGGAGCTGAGAAACGTCGCGCTGGACGTCTCCGCGGGGGACGAACGGCTGACCGGCGACCTGTTCTGGACCGCCGAGGCGCTGGGCAACGTCCTGCGGAACGCCGTCGAGCACACGCCCGCCGGCGGCCGCATCGAGGTCGCCGCCCGCGAGACGCCCCTTTTCACCGAGCTCACCGTCCGGGACACCGGCCCCGGCTTTGCGCCGGAGGATCTGCCGCGGCTCTTCGAGCGGTTCTACCGCGGCCGCGGGGCGGCCCCGGAGAGCGTGGGCATCGGTCTGGCGCTGGCGCGGGAGATCGCCGCCGCCCAGAACGGGACCCTGTCCGCGGAAAACGCCCGGAACGGCGGCGCGCTGTTCACCTTTCGCTTTTACAAGACCGTGGTGTGAGCCCCCCCTCCGCCCCGCTTATCCCCGCCCCGCCGGCCCGGCGGGGCTTTTTTGACCGGGGTGGACGCCGTGCACAAAAACCAACGGCTCACCCCCCCCCCCAGATTTTTGTGCATGTTTTTGCCAAAAGCAACAAATTGTAACCCTTTTTCGACAGGATCGTGTATAATGGAAGCATCCCCGGGCGGGCCTGATGCAGCGGCGTTTTTTTCGCCTGGATCTCAAAAAAGGAGGCACTTTTCCATGAAGCGATCCCTTCTCGCACTTCTGCTGATCCCGGTCCTGCTGCTGGCCGCCTGCGGCCCCGCCGAGCCGGCGGTCCCAACAGGGGCAACGACAGGCGCCTCCACGGAAGCGACGACCACCGAAGCCGCGTCCACCGAGGCG
>JAEERN010000201.1 GCA_016285815.1 Clostridiales bacterium | reverse complement strand
CCGGCGGGCAGCTCGCCCAGGAACGCCAGCGTCAGATGGACGTTTCCGGCCGGGGAAAAGCGGCCGGTCACGCCGCCGGCGCGCAGCGCGGCGGCGCTGCGGTCCAGCGCCCGGACGATAGGGGGCGGGAAAGGCAAAGCGACGAACGCGCGCACGGGAAAAACGCCTCCTCTTTTCCGCGGGACTCAGCGGACGAGCTCGACGGTACAGCCCGCGTCGCGCAGGGTCTGGACCAGACCGTCCGGTCCCAACAGGTGGGCCAGGCCCACGGCGAAGAACACGGTGGTGCCGCCGTCGAGATAGCCGAGGGCGGCCTCGTGCATGATCTGATTGCGCCGGGTCATCAGCTTTTCCTCGTAGACCCGGTACAGCTCGATCTCCTTGAGATAGCGCTCCCGCTCTTCCGGCGTGGCGTCCTCGGGGATGTCGTCCTCGGTGTACTCGTCGGCCGTCAGCTGCTCGGTGAGCTCGGCCTCGTCGCCGCGGCACCAGGCCTCGTACAGCTCGGCCAGCGCGGCGCCGTCAAGGAAGGAGTCGGAGTAGACGCTCTCCTCCAGGATCAGCTCGGTGAGCTCCGCGGGATAGGTGGACTCGAGATAGAGGTGCTCCTCCACGTCCTCGATGTCGAGGACGGGCTTGCCCGCGTCGTGGGCGCGCCGGATGAGGATGTTGTCCACGCCGTATTCGCTGCAGAGCCCGCGAGCCAGCTCCTGCGCGGAAAAGGTGAACAGGTTCTCCCAGACGAACAGCTTGTACGAGTACATCTGCGCGGGGAAATACTGGCCGAAGCGCTTCATGGCGCGGACGGCGTCCTCGCGCAGTTCTTCGTCGGCGATCTCGTCCTCGGCCCGGGTGTCGTCCGAATAGAACATGACGTCGCGATAGCGCTCCAGCGCGGCCTCGTCGGTGTCGAAGGAGTCGGTGAACGCATCGATGTCGCACTCTACCGCCAGCGCGTCGGCGGCGTCCAGCGCGTCCAGGACGGCGGCGGGCAGGTTGTCATTCCGCTCGTCCCCCACGTGGATGGTGCCGAGCATCCACATCTTCCCGCCGGAGGGCGAGGTCACTTCATAGAACAGAGGCGAGGGCGAGGCGACGTCCCGGTGGGGCAGATCTTCGGCGGCGCCCGCCGCGGCGGCGAGGCCCGCGAAGGGGAGATAGATCATGTTGTACCGGGTGGTGAGGGGATAGTCACGGCCCTCGATGGTGTGGTGGCCGGCATAGTCCAGATACAGGGCCACGGGAGCGCCCAGCAGCTTGTCGACGGAGAGATAGCCCGTCAGGCTGTCCGTGGCGTAGGCGCTGGCGAGGTCGTCGAGAACGGAAGAGTCGTCGAAAAGCGCCTTCACGGTGTCGAGACGCAGAAAGTCGCCGTAGACGTCGCCGCCGGTGAATTCCACCAGCCAGCAGTCGCCGCAGTCGAACAGCTCGGCGTCGGACAGCTCGCGGACGGCGGGCCAATAGTCGCTGAGCGCCCAGAGCTTGCGGTAGCTGTCGCCGAACGAGGCCTCGCCGGTCTCGGTCCCGTCGTCCGTGATCTCGGTGGCGATCCCGTCGGCCAGATAGGTCTCCCGCGACCAGCTGTCCTGCGTCATGCCGCCGGACTGATCGGAGCCGTAGAACGTGAAGTGCTGTTCAAAGTGGAGGCGCTGGGCCACACCGTCCGCGGCACCGGAAGAGCGCTCTTCCAGGACGCACCCGCCGGCATAGCTGGCGCTGATGCGCTGGCTCTCCACGAGAAAGGTGTGCGAGTCGAACACGGTGTCGGCCCGGCGCATGACCTCACAGGCGCGGACGTCCTTGATCCGGACGGCCTTGGTCAGCTTGGGCGTCTCCACGGGTCCCGCGTCGCCGGACAGTGAGGTCGTGACCGAGACGCGGATCGAGATCCGGTCGCCGCAGGCGTATTCGGCGGTATAGGCGGCCCCGGCGAGGGCCCCCTCGGGGTCCAGCAGAACGGCGGCCTCGGCGGGGACCTCCTCCGGCGCGGGGGCGGAGCCCGGCACCAGCGCCGGCTCATAGGCGGAGGGGCCCGTCAGGTGCAGAAAGACGGAGCCCGGCGCGGCGGTCCCGGCGAAAAAGTCCGGCGCGTCCGCGTCCGCCGTCACCCGGGCGTAAAGGCCCGGCGTCAGGGGCAGCGGCGACAGGACGGTGTCGAGGAACGCTTCGGGGGTGGAGTCCGAGACGAAGAGGTCGCCCAGCGAATTGCGGTACGCCGCGGTGCCGCCGACGTAAAACTTGCTGTAGGAGAGCGTCGCGTCGGAATCGGGAAAGACGATGTTCACGTCCGCGGCGGCGACCATGGCGTCCGTCCCCGCGCCGGTGACGCGCAGGGAAACGGTCTCGTCGTACCGGACGGACTCGCCCGGCGCGGTCAGCTCGAACGAGCGCGTCTCCGAGATCGCATAGTCCGCCATCTGCGCGGCGGTCTCCGCGGCGGCAGCCAGAAGCGGCGCGGCCTCGCCCTCGGGACCGTCGGTGTCGGCCGTGGTCTCCGGCGTGTCGGTTTCGGAGGTCGCGGCCTCGGTGGCCGAAGCTTCCGTGGTCGAGGCTTCGGTGTCGGTGGGCGCGGCGGTCTCCGGCGGGGCCGCCGTGCCGGAGGACGCGGCCGGGGTCGCGGCGCTCGTGTCCGAGGGGGGGGTCCCGGCCGTCGTGAAGAACGGAAGCTCGCGGATCAGACCGCACCCCGCCGCGCTCAAGAGAGACGCCGCGAGGAGCAGGCACAGCAGACTTTTGGCCAGTCGTTTCATTCGATCGGATTCCTTTCCTGAGTGGCGGTCCTTTTTCTCTATTATATCAGATTCTTCGACGCTGTCAAGGCGAGCCGCGGCGGGAAGACCACCTTGCAAACGGCGCCGGATTCTGTTATACTGGTGCCGTCCCCCGGCGCGGCCGGGGAAAGGCGAAGGGAGGCGATCGGCTTTGACGGTCCGCGGACTGATCTGTCCGGTGTGCGGCGAGGCGCTGAGCGAGACGGAGACGGGGCTGGTCTGTCCCCGGCGCCACGGGTTCGACCGGGCGCGGCAGGGGTACGTCAACCTGCTGCGGGGCGGGCGCCCCGGCGGAGGCGACAGCCGCGAGATGGCGCGGGCCCGCCGCGCGTTCCTGGAAAAGGGGTATTACGCGCCGCTGGTCGAGGCGGTGGGGGACCAGCTGGCCCTCTGCCTTTCGCCCGGCGCCACGGTGCTGGACGTCTGCTGCGGCGAAGGGTGGTACACCGCCGAGCTTTCGCGGCGGTTCCCCGAGGCGTCCTTCTGCGGGTTCGACCTGTCCAAGGAGATGGTCCGTCTGGCCGCGGCCCGGCGGTGCGGCGCGTTCTTTTTCACGGCCAACGTCTCCGCCGTGCCCATGGCGTCGGGCTCGGCGGACGCGGCCGTCCACCTGTTCGCCCCGTTCCACGGGGCCGAGCTGAGCCGCCTTTTGGCGCCCGGCGGCACGCTGATCTCCGTTCTGCCCGGGCGGGATCACCTGATGGGGCTGAAACAGGTGCTGTACGACCGGCCCGTTCCCAACGACGAGGCCGAGCCGGACCCCGGGGCGCTGACCGTGGTCCGGCGGGTCCGGGTCCGGACCGACGCGGTGATCCGCGGCCGGGAGGACGTCGGCGCGCTGTTGGCCATGACGCCCTACGCCTGGCGGACGCCCCGGGCCGGCAAGGAGCGGCTGGCCCTGCGGGACGAGCTGTCCACGCCGCTGGACTTCGTGCTGCTGGTGATGAAAAAAGAAAACTGAGCGGCCGGGAAAACGCCCGGACGGCGAGGTGCTCTCGGCCGTCCGGGCGTTTCGGTGTCAAAAGCGGAGAAAAGGGGCTCAGCGGTCCGCGGCCGGATCGTCCTCCCCGGCGAACTGGGCGCGGTACAGCTCGGCGTAAAAGCCGTTTCGGGCCAGCAGCGAGCGGTGGTCGCCCTGTTCCACGACGCGCCCGTCCCGCATGACCAGGATCCGGTCGGCGTTTTGGATCGTGGACAGCCGGTGGGCGACGATGAAGCTGGTCCGGCCCTGCATCAGCCGGGCGAAGGCCTGTTGGATCCGGATCTCGGTCCGGGTGTCGATGCTGGAAGTGGCCTCGTCCAGGATCAGCATGGGCGGGCGGCACAGCATCACCCGTGTGATGCAGAGCAGCTGCTTCTGCCCCTGACTCAGGCTGTCCTCCCGGAGCACGGTGTCCAGCCCGTCGGGCATACGGCGGATGAACTCCCAGCTGTGGGCGTCCCGGGCCGCTTGGACGATTTCGTCGTCCGTGGCCTCCGGCCGGCCGAAGGCGATGTTTTCCCGAACGGTGCCGTTCCGGATCCAGGTGTCCTGCAGCACCATGCCGTAGTTTTGACGCAGCGAGCGGCGGGCCACGTCTTTCACGTCGGTCCCGTCCACGAAGACGCCGCCCCGGTCCACGTCGTAGAACCGCATGAGCAGGTTGATGAGCGTCGTCTTGCCGCAGCCTGTGGGCCCGACGATGGCGGTGGTCGTGCCCGGCTCGGCGCGGAAGCAGAGGTCCTCGATCAGCGGCCTTTGCTTGTCGTAGGAAAAGTCTGCGTGCCGAAGCTCCACGAGGCCCCGGGCGGGGGGCAGCAGGGCGGGCGCGTCGGCCGGCTCCGGCTCGGCCTCGATCAGCGCGAACACCCGCGCGGCGCAGGCCAGCGCGTTCTGAAGCTCGGCGATGACGGAGCTGATGTCGTTGAAGGGCTTCATGTACTGGTTGGCGTAGGACAGCAGAGTCGTGAGCCCGCCGACGCTGAGCCCGCCGGTCAGGATCCGCAGAGCGCCCACCAGCGCCACCAGCGCGTAGATCACGTTGTTGACCGCCCGGGTCGAGGGGTTGGTCAGCGAGCTGTAGAAGACGGCCCGCCGGGAACAGTCGCACAGCTCGCGCTCCTGTTCGTCGAACCGGGCGGCCTCGGCGGCCTCCCGGCCGAAGGCCTTGACCACCTTGGCGTTTCCGACCATCTCGCCGATCCGGGCCGTCTGGCGGCCGCGCAGCTCGGTCTGGGCTCGGAACAGCCGGTAAGAGCGCGAGGAGATGAACCGGGCCGTGAGGAAGCTGACGGGGGTCAGCGCCAGCACCAGAAGGGTGATGGCGGCGTCTTTGGAAAACATGAAGAACAGCGTCACGCCGATGGTGACCACGCCGGAGAACAGCTGGGAAAAGCCCAGCAGAAGGCCGTCGGCCAGCTGGTCCGTGTCCGCGATGACGCGCTGGACCAGGTCGCCGGCGCTGTGGGCGTCCAGATAGGCCAGCGGCAGCCGCTGGATCCGGCGGATCGCCCGGGCGCGCACGCCGCGCACCGTGCGGTAGACCAGCCGGTTGTTGACCAGCCCCATGAGCCAGGTCAGCAGCGCGCCGGCCGCCGACAGGGCCAGGATGCGGATCAGCCTGTCCGCGACCAGGGGAAAATCCACCCGGCCGGGGCCGAGGATCCCGTCCACGGCGTCGCCGAACAGGATGGGGACGGTGAGCTGACAGAGGACCGCGGCGGCGGCCAGCAGCAGGCTGGCCGGCAGCAGAAGACGCTGGCCGCCGACGGCGCGCAGGACTTTTTTCAGCGTTTCCCGGCGGGAGGCGGTCTCTTCGGCCCGGGCCGGGGCGGAGGCGGCGCGCTTCATGCCGTCACCCCCGTTTCCGGCGACAGCCCGGCGGCCGACTGGGAGGCGCAGATCTCCCGGTAGGTCCCGCACGAGGCGAGCAGCTCGTCGTGGGTGCCGACGCCGGCCAGACGGCCGTCGTCCAGCACCAGGATGAGGTCTGCGGTCCGCACGGTGGAGACGCGCTGGGACACGAGGAAGACCGTGGCGCTTCCGGCCAGCCCGCGCAGGGCGCGGCGCAGGCGGAGATCCGTTGCCAGATCCAGCGCGCTGGCGGAATCGTCCAGGATCAGGATCTCCGGCCGCTTGACCAGTGCCCGGGCGATGCAGAGCCGCTGGCGCTGGCCGCCGGAAAAGTTCCGCCCGCCCTGTTCGACGGCGGCGTCCAGCCCGCCGTCCTTGCCCTCGACCACGTCCCGGGCCTGGGCAAGGTCCAGCGCCCGCCAGAGCGCGTCGTCGCCGGCTTCGGGGTCGCCCCAGAGCAGGTTGCCGCGGATCGTGCCCTCGAACAGGACGGCCCGCTGGGGCACGACGCCGATCTTCCGCCCCAGCTCTCCCGGGGGATAGAGCCGGACGTCCCGCCCGTCCACCTCGACGGTGCCTGCCGTGGCGTCGTAGAACCGCGGGATCAGGTTCACCAGCGTGGTCTTGCCGCAGCCGGTGCCGCCGATGACGCCCACCGTCCGGCCGCGGGGCACGGCGAAGGTCAGATCGCGGACCGCCTCTTCGCCGGAGCCCTCGTAGGAGAAGGACACGCCGCGGAAACGGACGGCCGCGCCGCCGTCCGTTTCCGCCGGGGCGGCCGCCGCGCCGGAGAGCGGCAGGCCGGGCTCAACGGCGAGGACGCCGCTCAGCCGTCTGGCGCAGGCCAGCGATTTGTTGATGGTGATGATGAGCGAGGCCAGCTTGATCAGCTCCACGAGGATCTGGGCCATATAGCTGTACAGAGCCACCACGTCCCCCTGGGACAGAGTCCCCAGCTGGACGCGGACGGCGCCTTGGCGGATCAGAAGGACGGCCGCCGCGTTGATCAGCAGGTAGGTGGCCGGGTTCATCAGCGCGGACCACCGTCTGACGCGCTCGCTCAGACGGGTCAGCGCGTCGCTCTGCCGGTCAAAGGCCGCGACCTCGCGCTCTTCCGCGCGGAAGGCGCGGATGACGCGGGCGCCGGTCAGGTTTTCCCGGGTGATCCCTAACAGGCGGTCCAGCGCCGCCTGGACCTTGGCGTAGAGCGGGAGACAGGTCAGCATGACGCCGAACACCACCGCCGCCAGCACGGGCACCGCCGCGGCGAGGATCAGCGCGCAGCGCGCGTCGATGGTAAAGGCCATGACCACGGCGCCGAAGACGATGAACGGGCTGCGCAGCAGCAGCCGAAGGGCCAGATTGAGCCCGGTCTGCACCTGGTTGACGTCGCTGGTCATCCGCGTGATGAGCGTGTCCTGGCCCAGCGCGTCCAGCTGGGCGTAGGAGAAGTCCAGGATCCGCCGGAACAGGCTCCGGCGCAGGTCCGAGGCGACCCCGACGCTGGCCCGGGCGGCGAACCACTGGGCGGTGAAGGAGAAGAGGACCCCCGCCGCCGCCAGCGCCACCAGCAGCACGAACAGCCGCACCACATAGGCGCGGTCCCCGCCGGCCACGCCGCGGTCCAGGATCGCGGCCACCGCCAGCGGGACGAGCAGGTCCATGCCCGCCTCCAACAGCTTGAAAGCGGGGGCCAGCACACAGTCTCTTCGGTACGGCTTTAAAAAGCCCTTCAGTTTTTTCACGAGATCCCCGCTTTCCCCGGTTGATTTTTTCGTTTCATATGATATAATAACACAGAACGGACCATATAGAATATATATGTTTTTGCCTTACCTATATAAAATCAAAATGGAACGGAGGCGAAGCGCCATGACGCTGGAACAGCTTCGGTATTTCGCGGCGGCGGTAGAGGAGGGGACGATCTCCGGCGCGGCCCGGCGGCTGCACGTGTCCCAGCCGCCCGTGTCGCTGCAGATCCGGAACCTGGAGGCGGAGTGCGGCGTCCGCCTGTTCGAGCGGGGCGCGCGCCGCCTGATGCTGACCGAGGCGGGAAAGCTGCTCTACCGCCATGCGGAGGGGATCCTCGAGATGGTGGAGACCGCCGGCCGGGATATGCGGGACGTCCGCGCTGGGCGGCGGGGCGGGCTTCGGCTGGGGGTGGTCTCGTCCGGCACCTGCGGCGAGTTCATCCGCGGCGTCGAGCGGTTCCGGCGCGCGCGGCCGGAGGTCCGGTTCCAGATCCGGGACGGCGACACCTATGCGCTGCTGGACGCGCTGGAAAAGCGCCGGATCGAGCTGGCCGTGGTCCGGACGCCCTTCCCGCCGGAGGGCCTCGACAGCGTCCTGCTGCGGACGGATGGCATCGTCGCCGCGGGGCGGCCGGAGCTGCTGCCCGGCCCCGCCGGAGCGGCGGTCTCCCTGCGGGAGCTTGCCGAGCTGCCGCTGGTCGTCTATCGCCGGTGGGAGAGGATCCTGCGGGAGGCCTTTGAGGCCGAGGCGCTCCGGCCGGACTTTTTCTGCGTCAACGACGACGCCCGCACCAGTCTCCAGTGGGCTTCCGCCGGGCTGGGCGTCGCACTGGTGCCCGCGTCGGCGCTGCCGCTGGCGCCGGAGCTGACGGACCGGCCCCTGTCCGGCGAGGGGCTGACCAGCGGCGTCTGCCTCGTCCGGCGGAGCGGGACGGCTCTGTCCGAGAGCGCGGCGGCCTTTTACGAGACCTTCGAGGCCCTCTACCGGGCCCGGTGATCCCCGGTCTGCGGGAGCAAGGCGCGGCGAAGGGCGCCCCCTCGCCGCGCCGTTTCGGTTTGGGTCTTCCGAAGCGGAGCGCTCAGCGGGACAGCCGCAGCAGCGCGGCGTCCCCGGCCTCCAGCTCGACGAACAGAGAATCCCCCTCGCGGTGCAGCGGCGCGCCGCCGAAGAGCGGCTCCGCCCGGACCTCGCGCCCCAGCGAGACGACGGCGGTCCGGCGGGCGGCGGGGTCCTTCCGCTCGCCGCCCGCCACGCTGCGCAGGATCCCCTCGTTGTTGAACAGCCCCAGGATCCAGCCGTCCGGCAGGCGGTCGAAGAACCAGTGCGCTCCGCCGGACACGCGGCAGGGCATGAGCCCGACGATGCGGACCGCCGCCTCGTCGGGCGTCACGGCGTTGGGACGGCGCAGGGCGAAGCCCGGATCCCCCGTCAGGTCGACCAGCAGCTCGTAGCGGGAGAGGGCCGCCTCGTCGTCGGCGTTGACAATGTCGAAGGCGTCCGGCAGCGTCCCGCCGGGCAGGACGCGGGCCTCGCGCGGGGCGTTCTCCGGCGGGCCCATGAGCCGGCGGATGCCGGCCGCGGCGCGCTCGGCCCGGCGGGCGGCATCCGGAGAGGCAAAGGGAAAGCTTCCGGGCGCGCCGCCCGGCGGGTCGCACAGCACCGCCGTGCCGCGCGGCAGAACGATGGCCGCCGGGGCGTAGAACTCGCCGGCGGGCACCCGGCGGACGAAGTCCAGAAATTCGCGCTTGACCAGACCGTAGGGGGACAGCTCGTGCCCCTCCGGGTCGGAAAAGGTGTTGAACAGGCCCCACTCCTCGCTGAAGAACGACGCGCCCGCCAGATAGGCGTAGAGGAACAGCCGCCGCTGCAGCGAGCGGCTGCTCCCGCCGTTGGGACCGTCGGTGTGAAAGGGGAAGTCCGCGGTGTCCCGCAGGCCCCACTCGTTTTCGCCGCGGCAGTAGTCGCAGACGGAGAAGGGCTCGCCGCCCCACGGCTCGTAATACGCGCCGAAGGAGCGGCCCGCGGCCCGGGCGGACCCGCGGGCATAGGCCAGCTGGATGTGGGCGCCGGGGGTCTGGGCGCCGATCTCGGGCATGACCCGCCGCGCGCCCAGCCCGAATTCCAGCGCGGGGGCCATCATGAAGCTGTCGCAGGGGAGCAGGCGGCCGCCGGTGAAGGCCGACCGCTTTTCGAAAAGCCGGCGGGCGTGATCCAGAAAGACCTCGAAGCTCGGCGGGACGGGGAACTCTTCGGCGAATTCCCGGGCCGTGGCCGCCTCGAGGAACAGGTGGGGAAAGGGGTATCGGCGCCGGATCTCCCGGACGATGCTCTCCTCCGTCCGGCCCCGGGCCGGCAGCCCGCTCAGCTTGTCGTAGTCCGAGCGCAGATTGGACATCCACTCGTGGAGCTGGAACCCGTAGAACTCGCCGCCGAGCGCGTCCACCCGGGCGAGATCGTAGGGGTATTCGTCGATGTACACGCCGCCCTGAAGGCGGTCGACGTACCAGGGCAGGTCGTTTTCCGCCACCAGCCGGGCAAAGAGCGAGCCGGGCGCGGCAAGGCGGTTGAATTTCTTTTCGTCGTCCAGCATGACGTTCTGGCAGAACCGAAGGCCGAACCGGCCTTCGGCCAGACCGTGGCGCTCGAAGGCGCTCCACAGGGCTTCGTCGAAGCCGTGGAAAAAGAGAAAGTCGGACATGATCGTTCACCGTCCCCGGCAAAAGCGTTCCGCGCCGGCTGCGGCGCGGTCTCATTATACCACGGGGCGGCCGCCGCGCGCAAGGGAAAAAGCGGAAGCCCGCGGGCCGGGCGGTCCCCCGTTGACTTTTGGCGGGATCTGTGCTATCATGCAGGCAGTGATTTCTGTGGGAGGACAAAGAGAGATGGAAATGCTGAAACTGTACTGGCTGACGGATTCGCCGCTGGAAGAGCCGGCGCTTCCCGAGGGGTACTCGTTTTCCGGGTTCGATCCGGAAAAGGACGTCGGCGCCTGGTGTGACTGTCTGCGGAACGGCCGGCTGATCGACGGCCAGACCGACGAAGAGGCGTATCGCGGCTCGATCCTGGGGATCCCGGACATCGACCCCGCGCGGGATATTTTGTTTTTGGACCACGGCGGCGAACACGTCGGGACCGTCACGGCGTTCGTCTATGCGGACAGCAACACCGGCTGGCTGCACATGGTGGGGATCCGCGAGGATCACCGGGGCAAAGGCCTTTCCAAATATCTGGTGACCCGCGCGCAGAAGCTTCTGCGGGAGAGAGCGCCGCGCTTCGTCGGGCTCGTCACCAGCGAAGAGCGGCCCGCCGCCCTGAAGAGCTATCTCGCCGCGGGCTTTTTGCCCGTAGAGTACGACTATCTGATGCAGGCCCGCTGGCGCGAGCTGCTGCGCCGGTTCGGCATGGAGAGCGTTCCCATGCTCTATGAGGACGGAACGCCCTATAAGACCCTTTATCGAGACCGGACCGAGCCCAAGGTGCGCATCGGCGTGCTGGGCGCCGGCCGCGGCATGGGACTGGCGTCCTACTGCGCCGCCAGCGACAACGCCGAGCTGGTGGCCGTCTGCGACAACGACCCCCGCTGTCTGAACGAGGCGCGCGAGCGCTTCGGCGACGGCGTGGGATACTATGCGGACTTCGACGAATTCCTGAAGCACGACATGGATCTGGTGGTGCTTGCCAACTACGCCAACGCCCACGCGCCCTTTGCCGTCAAGGCGCTGGACGCGGGCAAGAACGTGCTGAGCGAGCTGCTGCCCGTCCAGACCATGAAAGAGGCCGTCGAGCTGGTCGAGGCCTTCGAGCGCAGCGGGAAGCGCTATTTCTACGGCGAGAACTGCTGCTTCATGCCAGCGCCGAAGAAAATGACCAAGCTGTTCCGTCAGGGCAGGATGGGCGAGTTTCAGTACGGCGAGGGCGAGTATATGCACAATCTGGAGGACGGCTGGCACCATCACAGCCATTCCCGGCCCGACCACTGGCGCAACACCATGTCCGCGTTCTACTACTGCACCCACTCGTTGGGCCCCATCATCCACACCGCGGGGCTGCGCCCCGTCAGCGTTTCGGGCTTCGAGGCGCCCTTCAACAAGAAGATGTACCGCATGGGCGCCAAGGCCGGCCCCTTCGGCATGGAGGTGGTGACGCTGGAGAACGGCGCCATCGTCAAGAGCATCCACGGCGTCGGCCCGGTCAAGTATTCGCTGTGGTGGGCCTGCCAGGGCGAGAAGGGCATCCTGGAGAGCGCCCGGGAGATCGCGTCGGACGGCGCCTACGGCAAGCTGTACATCGACGTCGACAGCGCCGAGGGCGCCATGGACGGCAAGCCCCGCGAGGAGCGGGTGGACGACGGGCTGACCGAGCTGGCCGAGAACAGCGGCCACGGCGGTGCGGACTATTATCTGCTCTACAACGTCTGCGAGTCCCTCCGCGGGAACAAACAGGCGGACACCATCGGCCTGTACGAGGCGCTGGACATGTTCCTGCCGGGCATGTTCGCCTATTTCAGCGTGCTGGCGGGCAACACGCCCCAGCGGATCCCGAATCTCCGGAACAAAGAGGAGCGGGACGCGTGGCGGAACGACACCCGCTGCACCGATCCCGCCGTGGCGGGCGACCAGCTGATCCCCAGCTATTCCAAGGGCAACCCCGAGATCCCGGACAGCATCTATGCGGGCCTGCGGGCCCGGCTGGAGCGGGACTGGGCCGAGGAGGACGCCAAAAAAGCGGCGGAAAAGGCAAAGGCCGACAGCAAGTGAACAAACTGCTCCGGGCGCCGCCAGCGGGGAGAGCGATCCCCTGCCGGCGGCGCCCGGAGCGCAGAGAGAGACGGCGGTGAGACGCATGGGATACTATCTTGCTCTGGACGGCGGCGGGACCAAGGTGGCCGCGATCCTGTACGACGACCGGTTCGAGCCGGTGCGCACCTGTGTGACCGGCAGCCTGCGGGGCAACACGACCCGGCGCGAGCTGATCGAGCGGCACGCCGCCGAGCTGGTCGAGGGCCTCGGTCTGGCGGGGATGCGGATCGAGGCCGTGGGCGGCGTCTGTGAGGACGCCGCGGTGGACGCCATGCGGCGGGTGTGCCGGATCGGGCGGGACGAACGGTCCGACGAGCTGGAGCTGGGGCTTTCCGCGGCGGGACTCTTCGGAGACGGGCTTCTGGCCCTGTGCGGGACCGGGTCGACGCTGTTCGGCCGGCTTCGCGGCAGGACGATCTGCGCCGGCGGCTACGGCGCCGCCGTGGCCGACGAGGGCGCGGGCTATTGGATCGGCCGCGAGGCGTTCCTCGCCGCCATCCGGGCCCGGGAGGGGCGGGGCGAACCCACGGCGCTGGCCGAGGCCATCCCGCGCTGGCTGGGCTTTCCCGACCCGGCGCGGTTCCGCGAGGCGATCTTTTCCATTTACGCCGTCAGCGAGCGGTCGCCGACGGCGTCCGTCGCCCGGTGCGTCCCGCTGGTGGTGAAGGCCGCCGCCGGGGGCGACGCCGTGGCGGCGGGGATCCTGCGGCGCGCGGGCCGTCTGATGGGCGAGCAGATGCGGTATCTCATCGAGGCCAACGGCGTTCCGGACGACCTGCCCGCCGCGGTGTCCGGCAGCGTGTGGCGGGAGAACCCCCTGCTGCTGGACGAGTTCCTGGCCGCGCTTCGGCGGCAGAGCCCGGCCCGGCCGGTGATCCTGCCGCGGCTCGAGCCGGTGATGGGCGCCGTGGCGCGGAAATACCGCGAGCGGACGGGAGAGTTCACGGACGAGACGGTCCGGATGCTGGCGCGGCGGTTCCCGGCGTTTTCCTATGACGTGTCCAAAGCGAAAGAAGATCGAACAGAAACGGGAGGTGCCCTATGACGCTGTTGGAGAGATACCGGGAGGCCGTGGACGACCTGTTCCGGAAAGTGCGCGAGACCCAGACGGAGAACATCGTGAAGGCCGGCGAGATGGTGGCGGACAGCGTGGCCGACGGGGGCTGCATCTTCCTGTCCCGGATCTGCCACTCGATGGAGATGGACTCGATCTACCGCGGGGGCGGTCCCATCTTTTACCGCCACTTCAGCTATGACCTCAAGGTCGAGAACACCGCGCGCCCCCGGGACCGCTCGGATCTGGGCTGGGAGGACCGCGGCGCGGCGGCGCGGTACGCGCTGACGCAGTCCAACGTCCGCCCCGGCGACGTGCTGTTCCTCAGCTCGGTCTCGGGCCGGACCGTGCCGGTGGTGGACCTTGCCTGGGAGGCGGTTAAGCTGGGGATCAAGGTCGTCGCCTTCACGTCCATGGAGTACGCGGTCCGGGTCGAGCCCGTCCACCCGTCCGGAAAGAAGCTGTACGAGATCGCGACTCTGACGCTGGACAACTGCGCGCCGGCGGCGGAGGCCATGCTGGACGTGGAGGGTATCGAGGCGCGCTTCGGCGCCGCCTCGGGCATCGCGTCGGACTATATCATGTGGAGCGTCACCAGCGTGGCGGTGGAAAAGCTGATGGAAAAGGGCGTCACGCCCGGGATCCTGAAAAGCGCCAACTTCCCCGGCGGCAACGACTACAACAAGACCGTCGTCGAGCCGAATTACGAAAAATTCGGCTGGTGACGCGGCAAAAACGGCAAAAAAACGAAAGCGGCAGGGCGCGGGGCTTGCGTTCTGCCGCCGTTTTTGTTATCATATTGCCAAAGGGATCCGCCGCCGCGGAAATCCAAAAAACGAAGGAGTGCTGTCCATGTTTTACCGTCAGGGTCTCGGCGAGCTGGAGCGCGGCATCATCGCCGAGCTGGAGCAGCTTCGCATCTACGACTGTCACGAGCACCTTCCCCCGGAGAGACAGCGGCTCGCCGTGCGCCGGCCGCTGGGAAAGGGCGAGGTCCCGTATCTCGCCCCGGAGAGCCAGCGGATCGACGACCACCCGGACGCCTTTACGCTGTTCTCGCACTATTGCCAGCACGACCTGTACACCGCCGGTCTGGACAAGGAGACCATGGCGAAGATCCTGTGGAAGCCCGGCGATCTCGACTGGAAGTGGCGCGTGTTCAAGCCGTACTACGAGCGGATCGTCGACACCTGCTTCTGCCGCTCGGCCCACATCGCCATGGAGCGCTTCTACGGCGAGACCCGCCTGACCGACGGGAACTATCGCCGCGTGTCCGAGGCCGTGGCCGCCAACAGCACGCCGGGCCTTTACCGCCGGGTCCTGCGGGACGCGTGCGGCATCGAAAAGTGCATCAACTGCGACTATGACGGCGAGAGCGACGAGGACGGCCTGATCGCCCAGACCATCTGGGTGGGCGAGGCCGGATCCTTCGCCGAGCTGACAGAGCTGTTCGGGCGCGCGCCCGCCTCCGCCGACGAGGCCGCGG
>JAEERN010000200.1 GCA_016285815.1 Clostridiales bacterium | reverse complement strand
GTAGCGCCCGCGCCGGGGACAGCCGTCCGTACCGCACGATGAGCCGGTCCAGCTCCACCCCCACGGTGGCGGCGAACAGCACGGCCCGCCCGCACCCGTCCAGCGCACGGGCCAGATCCGCCGAGGGACAGGACAGCGTCCCCAGCTGACAGCCGTCCGGCCGGACGGCCACGGGGAATTCCCGCCAGCAGACCCGATAGCTCAGGCGGCCGCAGGTCTCCTCCAGGCAGTCCTCCAGCAGCAGGCGCACCCGCTCGTCGGCGCGGCCGGCCCGGGCGTACCGCAGGATCTCGTCCCGGTCCACGGGGGGCGCGGCGTAAGTCTTACAGCAGACGGCGGCGTTCATTTGCCCAGGATGTCCGACAGGTTGCCCCGGATCTTCGCCGCCACGTCGGGAGTGTTCATGGAGTACACGTGGACGTTGCGGATCCCGTTGGCGTACAGGTCGATGATCTGGTCCGTGGCATAGGCGATGCCCGCCTGCTTCATGGCGGCGGGATCGGACCCGAACCGGTCCACCAGGCTTTTGAACCGCTGGGGCATGAACGAACCGGAGAGCTGGATGGCCCGCGCCACCTGGTTGGCCCGGGTGATGGGCATGATGCCCGGGATCACCGGAACGGTGATCCCCGCCTCCCGGATCTTGTACAGAAAGTTGTAGAGCAGATTGTTGTCGAAGAACATCTGCGTGGTCAGGAATTCCGCCCCGGCGTCCACCTTCTCCTTCAGATGGCGGATATCCTCTTTCTGGTCCGCGCTCTCGGGGTGGATCTCGGGGTAACAGGCGGCGCCGATGCAGAAGCCCGCGTCTGCGGCCTTCAGCTCGGCGATCAGGTCCACGGCGTGGCGGTAATCCCAGCCGCTGCGGTCCGCATCCGCCAGCTCCGGCGGGATGTCGCCCCGCAGGGCCATGACGTTGACCAGCCCCGCCGCGCGGATCTCTTCGATCTTGCGCCGAACGGTCGCCCGCGTGGACGAGACGCAGGTGAGGTGCGCCAGCGTCGGCACCCCGTAGAGGTCTTTGATGGCCCTGGCGATGTCCAGGGTGAACCGGCTGGTGCCGCCTCCCGCGCCGTAGGTGACGCTCATGAAGGACGGCCGCAGCCGGGCGATCTCTTCGGTCGCCGTTCTGACGCTCTCGAAGCTGGTCTCCGTCTTCGGCGGGAACACCTCGAAGGAGAGTGACAGGGTCTCTTTTTGAAGCAGCTCGATGATCTTCATGGCAAACGGTCCTTTCGGGATGACGCGGCGGCGGAATGGTATCATTATACACGCTCCCGCCCGAAAAAGCAAGCGCTTTTCCTGCAAGCGAAGGGCGCCCGCCCGCGGGATGCGGGCGGGCGCCGGAAAGCGTCTCTGTGCTTTTTCGTCCGCCGCGCGGCGGAGGCGGCACCCCGGCGGGCGTCCGCGCTCTTTTTTACGGCTTCCGCGCGCCCTGATAGCCGCGGTACTCCTCCGGCCCGGACCAGTAGGTCAGACCGCCGCGGCAGCGCTTGAGATACTCCAGCGACGTGACCTGGGCGGTCCACTCCATGTCGTCGTAGTGGACCGGGTCGTGGTACCCCTCGATGTCGCAGGCGCCGCAGAAGCCGGCCTGCAGCAGGATGGTGAACAGGTCCGACCAGTTCGTGTCGCCGAAGCCCGGCGTGCGGTTCCAGCAATAATACTTCGGCCCGCGGATCCCGTGCTCGCGGATCACGTCCCACGCCACGGTGCCGTCCTTGCCGTGCAGGTGGACGACGCGTCCCGCCCAGCGGCGAAGCTGGGCGACGGGGTCGGCCAGCCCCTCGATGGCGTGGCACGGCTCCCACTCCAGCCCCAGCGCGGGGCTGTCCACCGCGTCGAACATCAGCTCCCACGCAGCCGAACAGTACGAGATGTTGGTGCTGCCGCCGTACCAGCCGCCGCCGCAGCCCTCGAAGCCCACGCGCACGCCCTGTTCCCCGGCCAGCTCGGCCAGCGGCTCCCAGACGCGCTTGAACAGCGGGATGGTCTCGGGGATGGTCTTCGACGGGGCGCCCCCGGCGAAGGCGCCCACCCGGTCGCAGCCGAACAGCGCCGCGGCCCGGATCAGCGCCGCCGTGTTCTCCCGGTCCTCTTCGCTAATCAGCGGGTTCTTGTACCGGCCCAAACAGGAGATCTTCCGTCCGTCCAGCACCGACAGGATGCTCTCGGCCAGCGCGGGCAGATCCTCCGACGACGGGTCGACGTCGTTGAACCCCAGCGCATAGCACTCGAAGCCCTTTTCATTGAGCCGGGGGATCATCCGCGCCGCGTACTGCGCCGGAACGATCGTTCCGATGGCGATGTCGAACATCAGAGCCGCACCTCTTTCCCGGTCTCGGCCGACTCGTAGAGCGCGGTCAGGATCCGGATCATGTCCACGCCCTGCTGGGGAACATAGTCCTTCTCTTCCCCGTCGAGGATGATCCGGGTGAAGTGGCGAAGGGCGGCGTCGTGCTCGCTGGACGGGTCGCCGTCCGTGCGCCGCAGGTCCACGGGATAGCCGTTCTGCTCGGTATAGATCTCCGCGCCGTCGCCCTGCCAGCTGATGCCGGCCTTGGTGCCGCGCAGCTCGACGAACCGCTTTTCCTCTTTGATGTTCGAGGCCCAGCTGAACTCGATCTGGAGACAGGCGCCGTTCTCGAAGCGGATGAAGCCCATGGCCAGATCCTCGACGTCGAAGGTGCCGCCCTTCTGCGCGTCGCCGAAGGCGGCGTGCTCGCTGTCCGCCGCGGACTCGTCCCCGGAGAACTTGGAATAGGTGCAGCCCGAGACCGCCACGGGCCGCGGGCTCCCCATGAGCCAGATGGCCAGGTCGATCATGTGGACGCCGAGGTCGATGAGCGGGCCGCCGCCGGACCGCGCCTTGGTGGTGAACCAGCCGCCCCGGCCGGGGATGCCCCGCCGGCGGATCCAGCCGCACCGGCCGCAGTAGATCTCGCCCGCCGCGCCCGACGCGATGAAGTCCTTGAGATACCGGGCCTTCTGCGTGTACCGGTTGTTCCGCATGACCATCAGCACCTTGCCGCTGGCCTCGGCGGCCGCCTGCATCTTCAGGGCCTCTTCCACCGAGACGGCGTCCGGCTTCTCACAGAACACGTTCAGCCCGTGCTCCAGCGCGTAGACCGCGATGACCGAGTGCAGATCGTTGGGCGTGACGATGTCCACCGCGTCCAGCTGTTCCTTTTCGATCATCTCGCGATAGTCGGTGTAGACGGCGATGTCCTCCCGGCCCAGCTCGCGCCGCATCCTCTCGCAGCGCTCCGGGATCAGGTCGCAGAGCGCGACCAGCTCGATCCGGGGGTTCTTCGCGTGGCTGAGACGAAGGTGCACGCTTCCCATGCCGCCGACGCCGATCTGGGCGATCCTGAGTTTTTTCGTCATAAGTCCGTTCTCCTTTTTTTCGGAGGCCGCTTCCGGCGATCCCGCGCCGCGGCCTTTGGGAAAACTATAGCACACTCCGGCCGGGAAATCAAGTCCGATCCCCGGACGGAAAGCGGCTTCCTTTGTCGAAGCACCACAAACTGGCGGCGGCTTTCGTCCGCTTAAATCGTCCGCCTTTTCGCCAGAATTCATTTGCCCCCGGCCGCCGGATGCGGTATAATATAGAAGAAGAGAGAACAGAAAAATATTTGTTTTCCGTCGTCCCGGATCCTAAAACCAGAAAAAGAGGGGTTTTCGATGCATCATCCGTTCGTTTTGTCCTGTGAATCCACTGTCGACATGCCCTTTTCCGCCGTCTCCGCGCGGGAGATTCCGGTCCTGTTCTATTCGTATACGGTGAACGGTGCCGAGTACGCCGACGATATGCTGCGCGACCCGGAGGCGCTGGGGCGGTTCTACGGGTTCCTCGACGGCGGCGCCCTGCCCGCCACGTCCCAGATCAACCCCCAGCAGTACACGGACTTTTTCGAAAAGCTGGCCGCGGATCATCCCGGCCGGGACCTGCTCCACATCGCCTTCGGCTCCGGCATGAGCAACTCGGTGCTGAACGCCCAGATCGCCGCCGACGAGTTCCGCGCGGCCCATCCGGACGTGGCCCTGACCGTCGTCGACTCGACCTGCGCCTCCTCCGGCTACGGTCTGCTGGTGGACTCGGCGGCCGACCTGCGGGACGCCGGGCGCTCCGCCGAGGAGATCGCCGACTGGCTCGAGACGCACAAGCGCCTGGTCCACCACCAGTTCTTCTCCACGGACATGAAGTTCTTCCGCCGCTCCGGCCGGGTCTCCGGCGCCGCCGCGGCCGCGGCCACGATCCTCGGCATCTGCCCGCTGATGCGGCTGGACTACGACGGGCGCATCGTGGCCTACGACAAGGTGCGCGGCAAGAAAAACGCCGTCGGCGCCACGGTCCGCGCCGTTCTGGCCCACGCCGAGGGCGGCCGCGACTACGCCGGAAAGTGCTTCATCTCCCACTCCAACTGTCTCTCTACCGCTCTGGAGACCCGCGCCCTGCTGGAAAAGACCTTCCCCGCCCTTCAGGGGGCGATCCCCATCTACGACATCGGCACCATCATCGCCTCGCACAGCGGGCCCGGCACCGTGGCCGTCTACTTCCTCGGCGACGAGCGTCCGCGCTGAAAAAAAACGGTCTTCCCGCCTGTTTTTCGCCGCCCCGCGCTTGACAGCGCGGGGCGGTTGTGCTATACTACCCTCGAAATCGAACGCCCGTCAAACGGAGGAACCTGCCCGTGCGCTGCCCCGCCTTCCCGGCTGAACGCTGCTATCGCCGCTTTTCCGGCTTTACCTTTTTCTATTGGGGTAAGGCTTTTTCCGGTTCGGCCGAACGCGCCTGCGCGCACCGCTGAGGTCCCTGGGATCCTTCGATCTGACGACCCGCGGCCGGACCGGCCGCGGGTCTTTTTTATACAGAAAGGTTGAGACATCATGATCGTCGTACTGAAAAAGAACGCGTCGCCCGAGCGGCTGAAAAGCCTCGTCTCGTGGCTGGAGACCAAGGGCGTCTCGGTCCACAGCAGCGTGGGCGAGGCCCACACCATCCTGGGGCTGGTGGGCGACACCTCGGCGCTGGACATCGACCTGATCTCGGCTCTCGACATCGTCGAGGACGTCAAGCGCGTGCAGGAGCCGTATAAAAACGCCAACCGGAAATTCCACCCCGAGGACACCGTGGTCCCCGTGGGGAACACGCGCGTGGGCGGCGGGAGCCTGACCCTGATCGCCGGACCCTGCTCCGTGGAGAGCGAGGAACAGGTGGTCGGCATCGCCCGCGCCGTCAAGGCCGCCGGCGCCACCATGCTGCGCGGCGGGGCCTTCAAGCCGCGGACGTCGCCCTACTCCTTTCAGGGGCTCGGCGCGCGGGGCCTCGACTTTCTGAAGTCCGCCCGGGCCGAAACGGGCCTTCCCATCGTCACCGAGATCATGGACATCGGCCAGCTGTCCCTGTTCGCCGACGTGGACCTGATCCAGGTCGGCGCGCGGAACATGCAGAACTTCGACCTTTTAAAGGCGCTGGGCCGTCAGGAGAAGCCGGTCCTGCTCAAGCGCGGCCTGTCGGCCACCTATGAAGAGTGGCTCATGAGCGCGGAGTACGTCATGGCCGGGGGCAACGAGAACGTCATCCTCTGCGAGCGCGGCATCCGGACCTTTGAGACCTATACCCGCAACACTCAGGATCTGGCCGCCGTCCCGGTCCTGAAAAAGCTGAGCCACCTGCCCGTCATCATCGACCCCAGCCACGCCTCCGGACGCTCCTGGCTGGTGCCCCCCATGGCCACGGCCGCCGTGGCCGCCGGCGCCGACGGGCTCATCGTCGAGGTCCACAACGATCCGGAGCACGCCCTCTGCGACGGGGCCCAGTCCCTGCGGCCGGAGGAGTTCGCCGCGCTGGCGCCCAGGCTCTGCGCGCTGCACGGGTTCCTGGCCGCGGGCGGTGAGACGAAATGACCGTCGGCATCGTCGGTCTGGGGCTCATCGGCGGCTCCATGGCCAAAAGCATCAAGACCCGCACCGACCACCGGGTGCTGGGCGCCGATATCGACGCGGAGACCATGCTGCTGGCGCGCCTGTCCGGCGCGGTGGACGGCGAGCTGAACGGAGAGACGCTGGGCGGCTGCGATCTGATCTTTCTGGCCCTTCGCCCCGCCGCCGCCGTCCGCTGGGCCGGAGAACACGCCGCCCTCGTCCCGGCCGGGGCCGTGCTGATGGACCTGTGCGGCGTCAAGCGGGCCGTGGTGGGGCCGCTGGGCGAGCTCGCCGCCCGGCACGGCTTTTGCTACATCGGCGGCCACCCCATGGCCGGCCGCGAGCGCGGCGGCTTCACCGCCTCGTCGGACGACCTGTTCGTCGGCGCCTCCATGATCGTGACGCCGCCGCCGGACACGGACATCGCCCGGCTCGAGTCGCTGAAGAACTTCTTTCTCGATCTGGGCTTCGCCCGGCTGACGGTCTCCGACCCGGACGAGCACGACCGCATCATCGCCCTGACGTCCCAGCTGGCCCACGTGGTCTCCGGGGCCTACGTCCGCTCGCCCGCCGCCCAGGAGCGCCACGGTTTTTCCGCCGGCAGCTTCCGGGACATGACGCGGGTGGCCCGCATGGACGAGGACATGTGGACCGAGCTGATGCTGGACAACGCCGACTATCTGTCGGCCGAGCTGTCCGGCCTGATCGGACGGCTGGACGAGGTCCTGGCCGCCCTGAACGCCCGGGACGCCGGGGCGCTCCGCGCCCTGCTGCACGACGGGCGCGTCAAGAAATCCACCGCGGGAGGTTCGTAACGCCATGCAGATCTCCGTTTCCGCATCCGCCCCCTATACCGTCTCCGTGGGCCGCGGCCTGCTGAAGGATCTCGGCCGCATCGCCGCCGGGGCCCACGGCCCCTGCCGCGCGGCGGTGGTGACGGACGAGAACGTCGCGCCGCTGTACCTCGACGCGGCCGTCCGTTCGCTGGAGACCGCCGGCTTTTCCGCCGTGACGCTGACGCTGCCCGCCGGCGAGCGGTACAAGACGCTGGACACCTTCGGACGGATCCTCGGTTTTTTCGCAGCCTCCGGCCTTCAGCGGCGGGATCTGGCCGTCGCGCTGGGCGGCGGCGTCGTCGGCGACGTGACGGGCTTCGCCGCGGGCTGTTATCTGCGCGGGATCGCCTTCCTCCAGGTCCCCACCACGCTGCTGGCCATGGTGGACGCCTCGGTGGGCGGCAAGACCGCCGTGGACCTGCCCGCCGGGAAGAACCTGGCCGGCCTCTTCGTCCAGCCCGCGGCCGTGCTCTGCGACGCGGACTGTCTGGCGACGCTGCCGCGGGACCAGTTCGCCTCGGGCATGGCGGAGATCGTCAAGACCGGCGTGCTGTTCGACCCGGAGCTGTTCGCGCTCTGTTCCGACGAGACCGTCCCGGTCGAAACGCTGATCGCCCGCTCCGTGGCCCACAAGGCCCGCGTCGTCGAGGCCGACGAGCGCGAGTCCGGTCCCCGCAAGCTGCTGAATCTGGGCCACACCGTGGGCCACGCCGTGGAAAAGCTGTCCGGCTACGCCGTGCCCCACGGGCACGCCGTGGCCGCCGGGCTGGCCGTCGTGACC
>JAEERN010000199.1 GCA_016285815.1 Clostridiales bacterium | reverse complement strand
GTCTGGGGTCGTCCAGCGCCGCGATGGCCCGCCCGTGCCCGGCGGACAGGGTGCCGTCCGCCACCAGTTCCTTCACCCTCGGCGGAAGCTCCAGCAGCCGCAGGGCGTTGGTCACCGCGGGCCGGGACCGGGACAGGCGCGCCGCCGCGTCCTCCTGGCGCATGCCGTACCGGTCGATCAACGTCCGGATGCCCTCGGCCTCTTCGATGGGATCCAGGTCCTGGCGCTGCAGGTTCTCCACCAGCGCCATCTCCATGGCGTGAAGCTCGTCCGCCTCGACCACGTGCACCGGGATGCTCGTCTTCCCCGCCATGCGCGAGGCGCGATAGCGCCGCTCGCCCGCCACGATGCGATAGCGGTCCTCGCCGATCTTCCGCACCGTGATGGGGACGATGACGCCGTGGAGCGCGATGCTCTCCGCAAGCTCCGCCAGCCCCTCTTCGGAAAAGTGCTTCCGCGGCTGGTCCCGGCTGGGCTCGATCAGGTTGATGTCCAGCTCCGCGGGGACCGCGTCTTCCCGCTCGTCCGCGCCGAAGAGCTCGTCCAGCCCCCTGCCCAGCCCGAGCTGTCTTTTAGCCATTTCCCGCGCCGTCCTTTCCGTTTTGTCTGGCCCGCGGCATCAGCCGCAGCCGAAGGATGAACTCCTGGGCCAGCTCGTCGTAGCTTCTGGCCCCCTTGGAGCTTCTGTCGTAGTACTGCACCGGCATCCCGTGGCTAGGCGCCTCGCTGAGGCGCACGTTCCGCGGGATCACCGTCTTGAAGATCTTGTCGGCGAAATGCCGCTTGACCTCCCGCGCCACCTGCCCGGACAGGTTGGTCCGCCCGTCGTACATGGTGAACAGCAGCCCGGTCAGCTCGAGCCCCGGGTTCAGCCGCTTCCGGACGTTCCGCATGGTGTCGATGGTCAGCGACAGCCCCTCCAGCGCCAGATATTCGCACTGGATGGGGATCAGCACGCCGTCCGCGGCGCAGAGGCCGTTCACCATCAGCAGGCCCAGGCTCGGCGCGCAGTCGATGAGGATCACGTCGTAGTCCCCGCGCAGCGGCTCCAGCGCCTCGCGCAGGCGAAGCTCGCGGGCCTCTTCTCCGACCAGCGCGATCTCCGCGCCCACCAGATCGATGGTAGCCGGCAGAACGTCGCCGTAAGGCGTCTTCACCACGGCGTCCGCCGCGGCGGCCTCCCGCAGGATCACGGCGCGCACGTCGGCGCGGATGGCCCGCCGGCTCACGCCGAAGTTCCCCGTGGCGTTGCTCTGGGGATCGAAGTCCACCAGCAGGGTCCGGATCCCCATCCGGTTCAGCGCGGCGGCCAGGCTGACGGCCGTGGTGGTCTTGCCCACGCCGCCCTTCTGGCTGGCCACGGCGATGATCTTGCACGCCAAGGGTCCCTCACGCTCCTTTCCCGCGGGCCCGCCGGGTCCGGCGGGCGCTCTCCTCTCCTTATTCGGCCAGCACCGCCGCCGCCCCGTGGGCCGGCAGACGGAACACGGCCCGTCCTCCCTCCGGCGCAACGCCACAGCCGCTCCAAAGGTCGGTCACCGTCCTCGCCTCCGGCGCCAGCGCGGCGACGTCCAGCGAAACGGTCTTTTCCTCTTCGCCCACGTTGAAGACGGCCAGATACCGGCCGCCCCCGACGCGCCGGGACCTCCAGACGATGACGTCATCCTCCCGCGAGACCTCTTCCGGCTCGCGGGTGGTCTTGTCCATGGCCACGATGCGCGGATTGGTCAGCAGCGACAGGCCGTACTCGTCCATGGTGGGCAGATCGCCGCCGATGATGAGGGGCGATCCGAAGATGCACCACAGCGTCATCATGGTCTTCTGCTCCTCATGCGTGAAGCGCGTATAGCGGCCGGTGTCCCGGTATTCGCCGTAGATGCTGATGGTGCCCAGCGGCAGCATGTCGCAGTCCGGATACGAGCCGGGCTGCACGTAGGGCGCCCAGTCGCGGCACAGGTCGAAGTTCTCGCGCAGGCAGCGCCACTCGTCCCAGAAATCCTCGCTGATGCGCCACAGATCGGCCCACTCGGCCAGATGCTCGTGGGCCGAAAGCGTGGCCGGGCCGGGAGACAGGCTGAGCACGATGGGCCGTCCGCACCGGCGGATGGCCTCGCGGATCATCTCGACCTCGCCCCGGCACGAATAGCGGTCGTTCGGCGTCAGCTCGGACTTGGCGATGTCGTCCACCTTGACGTAGTCCACCCCCCACGAGGCGTACAGCTCGAACAGCGAGTCGTAGTACTCCTGCGCGCCGGGAACGCTGCGGTCGACGCCGTACATATCGGTGTTCCACGGGCAGATGGAATAGGTGGCGGCGATGTCCCGCGCGGTGACGCCGGGGCACTTGATGGGGGTGTTGCGGTGGACCGCCTGACGGGGCACGCCGCGCATGATGTGGATGCCGAACTTCAGCCCCATGTCGTGGATCTTTGCCGCAAGGGGCCCGAAGCCCTTGCCGCCGGCGGCCGACGGGAAGCGGTTCTCGGCCGGGATCAGACGGGAATACTCGTCCATACACAGCTCGGTGAACTTGTGATAGCCCGTGCCGTGGGCGTTCGGCTCGGACCACTGGATGTCGCAGCAGACGTATTCATAGCCCAGGGGCTTCAGGCGGTCCCGCATGAACGCCGCGTTCGCCAGAAGGATCTCTTCGGTCACGCCGGCTCCGTAGCAGTCCCAGCTGTTCCACCCCATGGGAGGCTCTTTCAGAAAACCGTTTTTCATCTTGGAAAACCTCACTTCTTCGCCTGTCCGGCAGAATCTCATTCTATTATACCATCGGCCGCCCCGGATTTCAATAGGCATCTCTCCCGGCCGGGCCGGAAAATCCCGTCGGGGCCAGCGGACAAAAAATGCGTTGAAAAGGGGCCCCGCCGATGGTATAATAGGAGCAGAGCGGACCGCCCCTTCGACGCGGTCTGCCGCAAAGGGGGCCGTTGAACCATGGACGCTGCCGGCGAGATCCGCGCGCTGACCGACAAGCTGCTCTACCACGCCGAAAAATACTACACCGAGGACGCGCCGGAGATCTCGGACTTTGAATACGACACCATGATGCGCCGCCTGCGCGAGCTGGAGGCGGCCCATCCGGAGCTGGCCCTGCCGGAGTCGCCCACGCGCCGCATCGGCGGGCGCATCCTCGAGGGCTTCGCCCCCGTCCGCCACGAGTATCCTATGGAGAGCCTGACCGACGTGTTCAGCTTCGACGAGCTGCGCGAGTTCGACGGGCGCGTCCGCGCCGCGCTGGGGCCCACGGTCTACGTCGCCGAGCACAAGATCGACGGGCTCAGCGTCTCGCTGACCTATGAAAACGGCGTGTTCACCGCCGGCGCCACCCGGGGCGACGGGATCACCGGCGAAGACGTCACCGAAAACCTGCGGACCGTCCGCTCCGTCCCGCTCCGCCTGCGGGGGGATTTCCCGCCGCGGCTGGTGGTCCGGGGCGAGGTGTACATGTCCGAGGCCTCCTTCGCCGCGCTGAACGCCCGGCGCGAGGCCGCCGAAGAGCCGCTCTTCGCCAATCCCCGGAACGCCGCGGCGGGCAGCCTTCGCCAGCTGGACTCCTCCGTGGCCGCGGAGCGGGGGCTGGACATCTTCGTGTTCAACGTCCAGAACGCCGCCGAGCTGGGCATGACCCGCCACAGCGAATCGCTGGCCCGGCTGGCCGGCTGGGGCTTCACCGTAAGCCCGGACTATCGCGTCTGCGCCGACATCGAAGAGGCCGTGGCCTATATCTCCGCGCTGGGCGAGCGCCGCGGCGAGCTGGGCTTCGGCATCGACGGCGCCGTGGTCAAGGTGGACTCGCTGGCCGGCCGCGCCGCGCTGGGCAGCACGGCCAAGGCTCCCCGCTGGGCCGCCGCCTATAAATACCCCCCCGAGGAGAAGCAGACCCGCCTTCTGGACATCGTCGTCAACGTGGGCCGCACGGGGGTCCTGACCCCCAACGCCGTGCTGGAGCCCGTCCGGCTGGCCGGGACCACCGTGTCCCGCGCCACTCTGCACAACCAGGGCAACATCGACGCCAAGGACATCCGCGTCGGCGACCTGGTGACGGTCCGCAAGGCCGGCGAGATCATCCCCGAGATCCTGCGGGCCGATCCCTCGGCCCGCACCGGGGCCGAGCGGCCGTGGCGCATGCCGGAGACCTGCCCCGTCTGCGGCGGTCCGGTCTTCCCCGACGAGGGCGGCGCGGCCTACCGGTGCCTGTCGGCCTCGTGCCCGGCCCAGCTGGCGCGGAATCTTCACCACTTCGCCTCCCGCGAGGCCATGGACATCGAGGGCCTCGGCCCCGCCCTGACCGAATCGCTGCTGGCCGCCGGGCTGGTCTCGTCTCCGGCGGACCTGTTCCGGCTGGATCCGTCCGCCGTGGCCGCGCTGGACGGCATGGGCGAAAAGTCCGCCGCCAAGCTGACCGCCGCGGCGGAGCGGGCCAAGGCCCGGCCCCTTTCGCGGCTTCTGGCCGCGCTGGGCATCCGCCAGGTGGGCGTCAAGGCCGCCGAGGTGCTGGCCGAAGAGTTCGGCTCGCTGGACGCGCTGGCTGCCGCCGACCCCGAGCGGCTGGCCGCCATCCCGGACGTCGGCCCCGTCACGGCGCAGTACCTCCGCGAGTGGTTCTCGCTGTCCTCCTCCCGCGCGCTGATCGAGGACCTGCGGAGCCTCGGCGTGAACCTGACCCAGGAGCGGACCGTCCGCGGCACCGCGCTGGCCGGACAGACCCTCGTCCTGACCGGCACGCTGCCGACCCTGTCCCGCAGCGAGGCCTCGGCCCTGATCGTCCGCCACGGCGGCAAGGTCTCGGGCTCGGTCTCGAAAAAGACCTCGACGGTCGTGGCAGGAGAGGACGCGGGCTCCAAGCTGACCCGCGCCCGGGAGCTGGGCGTCGAGGTCATCGACGAGGCCGAGCTGCTGCGCCGCTGCGCCGCCGAGGCGTGATCTCCCGCGCCGCGCCGCGCAAAAATTTTGCTTGACAAAGCCGCCGCCTTGCCGTATAATAGGGAAGCACGCTGGTGTGGCTCAGTTGGTAGAGCAGTTGATTCGTAATCAACAGGTCGCCGGTCCGAGTCCGGCCACCAGCTCGCCTCTGCCCCGGGACGGATCCGTCCCGGGGTTTTTTCGTGCGCCGCGACCGGTCCGCGGCGCGCTTTCTGCGCGGAACCGTTTTTTGATGCCGTTTGTTTGCCGGATCGATGCCGTTTTGATGCTTTTTTCGAAAATTTGTCTTGACTTGCCCGAAAGCGGTGCTATAATAAGAGTGCAAGGGGCGAAAAAGTTCGCCTTTTTCGAAAAAAAGAGAGCGGCGGCGCCGCTTTCCGCTCTCCCTTTTCCCGTGCCCGCGTCAATCCGACCGACCCCGAAGCAGCAACCCGAACGACCTTGAAGCAGCAGCCTTATTTGCCCGATCTTTGAAGGAGGGATCGAACATGGCAACTGGATATGTTGCAAATCAGACGACCGTCTATTACGGACCGAGTACGACCATCTACCCGTCGAACGGCAGTTACGCCGGTCCCGCCGAAACGGTGGACGTCCTCTGGCGGGAAGGAAACTGGTACTATATCGAATACTCTTCCGGCAGCTATCGCAAGCGGATGTACATCCCCGCCTCCGCTGTCTCAAACATCTCCGGCACAGTAAGTCTTTACACCCCAGACCTTGTAACACGATACTGCGGGATGGCCGGAAACACCTACAACGGTCCGGGAACAAGCCTCTATGCCGTTGCTGGCTCTGTCGGGAATTATGAGCAGGTCTCCGCGCTGACCGGTTCTTCTACATATAAAGGCTATGACATAAAGCAATTTTCTGACACCGTTCCCCTAAACGGAACATCATTTGACCTAAACGTGAGCAAACTTACTTCCGGAAATGGGTGGCAACTATGAAAAGATTTCTCTTTTTGTTCCTCTCGCTGTGTCTGCTGCTGCCGCTGGCCGCCTGCGGCCCGGCGGACCCGGCCGACGGCACGAGCGCCCCGACGGCGTCTGATACGACCGGCACAAGCGACACGCCGGACGGCGCCGGATCGACCTCCTTTTCCGAAGGAAGCCGCTTCGTCACCTCTGTCGAACCGCCTGTCGATACCTCGACGGCCTCCTCCCCCGAAGAAACGACCACCGCCGTCTTCTGGACCGATCCTGCCACATATTATATCCGTCTTGACCCGCCCGAGGGCTTTCCCGAGGAGTTCAAGACTCCCCTCTGCACCGTTTGGGAGTATCCCGATACGCCTCCGGAATTTTACAGAGATACTTATGCGCTGACTGGCGTGATCTGGCAGCGGGGCGACAAAGAGCTCTGGTGCACCGGCTACGGCGGCCGTGCCGGCGGCACAGATTACGCCCTCCTATACTACACCTCGAACGGGGGCGAAACGTGGGAAAACGTCACCCTTCTTCGGAACTTCGCCATCCGAGGCAAGATCACGGGCATCTACGTGGGCGACGATGACCGCGGCCTTTTCACCGCCGTCATGGACTATACCGAGGATTGTGGGTATCCTTGGAGGTTCGCCCAGATCTTTGCCACGGACGACGGTCGCAACTGGCACGATTTTTTAACACCGCCCACGAGCACTTGGACCGGCGAGAGCACCATCGCGGAAGCATTCGGCGACGAGGGCACCGTTCTCTACGCCGGCGTCAGGACCGTTCACGAGCTGTGGGCCGCGCTGCGCGATCTGCGGCTGGATGTCCAGGGCAACCGCGTCCAGATCGTCTGTACGCTGGAGATCGACGGCAGGACCGTCGAAAACCGGCTGGACTTCAACTGACCGTTTTCCGGGGCGGATGCCGTCCTCCCCGCGCCGACTAAAAGGGGGCTTTTTGCATGAAAACCGTCTTTCGTCTGACCGCGCTGTTCCTCTCGCTGTGTCTGCTGCTGCCGCTGGCCGCCTGCGGCCCGGCGGACCCGGCCGACGGCACGAGCGCCCCGACGGCGTCTGATACGACGGCGTTCGATACGACGCCGGGAGGCTCGTCCGGAACAACGTCTGATTCAACAGGGGCTTCCTCGCCGGAAACGGACGTCGACCCGCTTTTCCCCGGCGAAGTCTTTTATTACCCTCGCCGCGCCAACGGTTTCCCGGAGTTTCTTTCCCTTCCTGCAACGATCCGCCCGACCCGCGGATGGGCCCCGGAAATCAGCGCCTGGACCTACATCAATGACCTCGGAATCTACTCCGACTATTTCGCCGTTTACCCTGTTCTCACCTTTTCTGCGAACCGGTTTTATGCCGTCGTTCGTCCCGGCGAATACCGCACCGCCGGCCTGTTCGACGTTCTCTGCCGGGAATTTTCCGGGGACGTCGTGGATATGTTCGCGCTGGATCAAGACCGCTGCATCTATCTCTGCCGCGGCGGGAGGTACGAGGGTCTCTGGATCGGCGCCACCGAAGACGGGTTCCAAACGCTGTGCTGTATCGACGGCAGCCGCCTTTGGCGTTGGTGGGCAAACGAGTTCAAGGTCTCTTACCCCGGCGGGCTGGAATTCCTCTTTGAGGACCACGGGTTTCCCGACGGGATCGACCCGGTCTCCGGAGAACCTTTTCATACCGAAGAGCGCTTTGAATCCGCCGTCACGGAATACTATCTTGAGGATCTGGGCACAACACCCCGCTCCTGCCGGATCGTGCTGAAGTTCGTGCGCGACGGCGTGGAGACCACGCGCACCGCGATCTTCGACGAGTCCGGCTTTCGCCCGGAAAGCGAGCTCTCCCGCCAGCTGGTCCCGCTGGACGCGACGCCGGACTTTCCCGAGGGCTTCGCCACGCCGCTCTGCGCCGTCTGGGCCTATCCCGGGGCCACGCCGGAGCTGGCCAAAGAATCCTACGCGCTGACCGGCGTACAGTGGCAGACGGACGACCGCACGATGTGGTGCGTCGGGCGCGGCGACCGCACCGGCGGCCGCGACTATGAGTATCTGTACGTCACCCGCGATGCGGGCGCGACTTGGGAAAACGTGTCCCGCGTTCGCAGGGTCCTCGCCCCCGGCGCCATCACGGGCGTCTATGTGGACGAAGCCGGACGCGGCGTCTTCACCGTGCTCGAGAGCCCGTCCGCCGCGTCGGAGGGGCTCGAAAGGCCCTTTAACGTCTTCGTCACGGATGCCGGGGATAATTGGCGCAGTCTCTTCGCCCCGGAGGGCGGCGGCTTCCGATACAAGGATTCGGAGGCCCTTTCCACCCCCGTTGAGGGCGCTTACGGCGAGGCGGGGGCCGTTCTCTTCGCGGGCATCGGCACCGTGGGCGAGCTGTGGGCCGCGCTGCGCGATCTGCGGCTGGACGTCCGGGGCGACCGCGTCCAGATCGTCTGCACGCTGGAGATCGACGGCAAGACCGTCGAAAACCGGCTGGACTTCAACTGACCGTTTCCCGGGGCGGACCGGGTCCCGGCCGCTTTTTCCCGCCGAAGCCGCCCCCGCCGGGGCCGCTTCGGCGGTTTTTCCGTCCGTTTTTTTCCCGGGATCGCCGCGCGCCGTTGAACGCCGCGGCGATCCGTGCTATAATAGCGGCAGATCCGGAAAGGGAGGCGTTTTCCGTGCCGAAAAGCGCGAACCAGAAGCTGAAGCTGCTCTACCTTGCCCGCCTGCTCTACGAGCGCAGCGACGAGGCCCACCCCCTCTCCGTGGCCGACATGATCGCCGCGCTGGCCGGGCAGGGCGTCGCCGCGGAGCGGAAGAGCGTCTACGACGATCTGGAGGCCCTTCGGGTCTTCGGGCTGGACGTGGTGGCGGTCCGGGGCCGGACCGCGGGGTACTATCTGGCCAGCCGCACGTTTGAGCTTCCCGAACTGAAGCTGCTGGTGGACACGGTCCAGTCCTCGAAATTCGTCACCGAGCGCAAGACGCTGGCGCTGATCAAAAAGATCGAAAGCCTGGCCAGCGTCTACGAGGCGGGCGACCTGTCCCGACAGGTCCTCGTGCGGGACCGGGTCAAAAGCATGAACGAGAGCGTCTATTACAACGTGGACGCGCTCTCCAACGCCATCCTGCGGGACCGGACCGTCCGGTTCCGGTACTTCGACTATGCCGTCAGCGGCGAGCGGCGGCTGCGCCGCGGCGGGGCGGAATACGAGATCAGCCCGCTGGCGCTGCTGTGCGAGGACGAGAACTATTATCTGCTGGGCTTTGACGCCGAGGCCGCGCTGGTCAAGCACTTCCGCGTGGACAAAATGCTGAACATCGCGGCCACGGACCGCCCGCGGCAGGGCGTTTCCTCCCTGTCGGCGGACGACGTCAGCTCGTACGCCAAGCGGGTCTTCGGCATGTTCGGCGGCGAGACGCGCACCGTTCGCCTCCGCTTCGCCGAGCATCTGGCCGGGGCGGTCTTCGACCGCTTCGGGCGGGACGCGCACCTGATCCCGGACGGCGAGGGCTTTTTCACCGTCACCACCGATGCCGTGATCAGCCCGCACTTTTTCGCGTGGCTCTTCGGCTTCGGGACCGAGGCCGAGCTGTTGGCCCCGGCGGACGTCCGGGCCCAGATGCTGGAGCGTCTGTCCGCCGCCGCCGCGGTCTACCGGCCGTAGCGCGCGGACAAAGGAAAGGAGTTTTTTCACCATGGAGCTTTGGGACGCCTACCGCCGGGACGGTACGCCGGCCGGCGCGGAGCTGGTCCGCGGCGAGCCGATCCCCGAAGGGCTGTACCACATCGTCTGCGAGGCGCTGATCCGCCACGCGGACGGCGACTATCTGCTGATGCGGCGGGACCCGCGCAAGGACCTTTTCCCCGGCTGGACCGAGTCCTCGGCGGGCGGCTCGGCGCTGAAGGGCGAGACCGCGGAGGACTGCATCCGCCGCGAGATCCGCGAAGAGACGGGCATCACCTCTCTGCTCCGGCTGGACGAAGAGGCCCGCTTCATCTTCGACGACGGCCGCTGTTTTTTCTATGTGTTCCTGGCGGTGACGGACTGCGACAAGAGCGCCGTCACGCTCCAGCCCGGCGAGACCGTGGGCTTTCGCTGGGTCGACCGGGCGGCGTTCGCCCGCTTCGCCGCCTCCGGCGAGATGATCCCGCCCCAGCGGGCCCGGATGGCCGCTCACCTTCTTTCCGCCGGTCTTCTGTCCGCCGCGCCGTGACCGGCCCGTTCTGAAAAAAAAGAGGGAAGACGGGACAGGTCCCGTCTTCCCTCTTTTTCTGCGCTCTTTTACATGCCGTTCAGCAGCCAGACCCCAAGGTTCAGATACTCCGCAAAGACCAGCCACAGCAGATACGGAAGCTGGATCCGCCCGGCGGGCCGGTCCGTCCGCCCGAACTCCGCGGCCATCCAGCCCGCCAGCGTCAACAGCGCGGCCAGCCAGAGCGCCGCCGCGGCAAAGGCCCGGGCCCGAAAGAAGATCAGCGGCCAGCAAAAATTGAACGCCAGCTGAACGGCGAACAGGACAAGGCCCCGGGTCCGCGCCGGCGCGCTCTCTTTCAGGAACACGCGGGCCGCGCCGACGCCCATCAGCGCGTACAGGACCGTCCACACCGCAGGAAAGACCCACGGCGGCGGGGACAGGGGCGGCTTGGCGACGACGTCTGCATAGATCCGAACATCCTCCCGGATCAACAGACCCGCCGCCAGTCCGACGCCCTCGGCCAGCGCGATCCAGACCACATAGGCAAGCCACGGCCTTTTCTTCACCGCTTCGTTCCCCCGCTCTCCCGCGCGGGCCGTGCCGACGCCGGCCCCGTGCGTTTTTTCCGGCGCGGGATCCCGTTTTTCCGGCGGGCCGCGCGCTTTCCTCTTTATCCTACCCCGCGGCGCCGCCGTTTATTCCGCTTTTCGCCTCAGCCGTCTTTGCCGGACGCGTACAGCGGCAGGATCCGCTCCAGCTGCGCGTCCACCTCCGGCCCGTCCGTCAGGTCGAAGGGCGCCCGGACCGGCCCCACCGGGAAGCCCATCCGGTTCATGGCCCGCTTGATCACCGCGCAGGAGCCGCGCCCCGGGAACAGGTCCCGCAAGGGCTTCAGGCTCTCCTGGATCGCGTCGGCCTCCGCCGTCCGGCCCGCCTCGTTCAGGCGGAACATCCGGACCATGCGCTCCGGACAGACGTTGGCGCACCCGGCGATGCCGCCGCTGCCGCCCGCCCGGACCGTTTTCAGGATCAGCGAGTCGTTGCCCGCCAGAACGGCAAAGTCCCGCGGGACGCTCTGCAGATAGGCCAGCGTGTTTTCGAACCGGCCGCTGGAGTCCTTGATCCCGACGATGTACGGATGCCGCGCCAGCCGGGCGACGGTCTCGGCGCTCAGGTCGATCCCCGTCCGGGCCGGGATGTTGTAGAGGATCACCGGCATCCGGCACGCGTCGGCCACCGCAGAAAAGTGGCGGAACGCGCCCTCCTGCGACAGCGCGGCGAAATAGGGACAGATCACCGAGGCGAAGTCATAGCCCAGCCCCTTGGCGTACCGGGTCAGCTCGACGGTCTCCGCCGTGGTGACGCAGCCCGTTCCGGCCATCAGCGGGATCCGTCCCCCGGCCGTCTCGGCCACGGTGCGCAGGACCAGCCGCTTTTCCTCGCCGGACAGGGCGTAGAACTCGCCGTTGGTGCCCAGACAGAACAGCGCGGCGGCCCCGGCGGCGATCAGCCTGTCGCACTGGCGCCTCAGCTCGTCGACGTTGACGCTCTCGTCCTCCCGCATGGGCGTCACCATGGCGGGAACGATCCCCCGGAGCTTCATTCCGACCCCTCCTCTTCCGCCTGCCGCAGGACCTGCGGCAAAGGCGCCGGCCGCTCGCGCCGCAGGTCCGTGCGCGCGGCGACGGCGCCGTGCTCGAACCGCACCTCGGCGGTCACGGCCCCCGTCCGGTCCAGCGCCTGCGCCACGCCGTCCGCAAAGGCCCCGTCGTAGGGGCAGACGGTCCGAAGCAGGGACGTTCCCGGGTGATAGGTGCAGAACAGCGTCTTTTTTCCGAAGGTCCAAGTCATCCGGGGATTGCCGTCCCCGTCGTAGACCCGGCGATATCTGACCCGGCGGCCCAGATGGAACCACCCCTCGTCCAGCAGCCGCCCCTCGGGGTCGAAGGTCTTTTCCTCGCCCTCCAGCAGGAACCGGCCGTCGTCGGCGATCCCGCCGCGGTAAACGCAGCGGACCGCGCCGTTCTCCCACGTCTCGGTATAGGTCTTCACGCCGCCGGGGAAGCCCGTGGCCCGGCCGGCGGTCAGCGCCGCCTCCGGCGGCTCGCTCTCGCTATCGTCCAGAAGCCACGCCTCGTTGAACTCAAAGTGTAGCAGCGGCCGCACGTTGGTGGCGATCAGGTGGATCATCCCGTCCGGGCTCTGCCGCAGCACGCAGTATCCCAGCGTGTCGGACCCGTCGAAGCGCCAGGACGGGCGCTTGCGCGGCTGGGTCCCCCACAGGGTCTTGAAGCGCCAGGTCTCGCCGTCGTCGTCGGACCACGCCGCGTAGCACCCCCGCCCGGTCACGCCGGCCGGCCGGCGGCCCAGCCGGTCCTGATAGTCGCCGCACATCACCAGCCGGCCCGAGGCCAGCCGCAGCACGCAGGGCCGCTGTCCGGACCCCTGGGCCGGGAACGGCGTCCTGCTCACCGCAAAGGTCTCGCCCCGGTCCCGGGTGACGGCCCGGGGCATGAACCCGTCGATCTCGCTGTTCTTCCCGCCGAGCGCGAGGATCGAGCCGTCCCGCCGCTCCACGGCGGTGGTGTGGCGGCCGGCGGTCCGCCCCGCGGGGCTCTCCCACGTCCGCATCCCGTCGCCGGACCGCCACAGGACGGAGCTGCCGCCCGGCTTCGACGCGTCGCACACCACGTAGAACGTGCCGTCTCCGCCGCGGACGCAGGTGTTCACCGGCTGGCGCACCACGAAGTCCGCGCGGTTCCGGAACAGGGGGAACCGGACGCCACTCCACGAAACGCCGCTGTCGCGGGAAAAGACGTACTGAAAAGGGAACGAATTGGGCATCCGCGGCCAGCCCCAGAAGTGATAGACCGTGCCGTCGGCGTCGGTGAACAGCATGGGCGCGTGGTCGTTCACGCCCACCGTGTCCAGAAAGCGGTCCGGCGGCTCCCACTCGTCGCAGCCCTTTCTCAGCCGCGCGCCCACCAGCCCGGACTCCGCGTCGTACTCGTCATAGGTGGAATAGACCGACAGCAGCAGGTCCCCGTTGGGACAGGCCGTCATGCCGGGCGAATGGTGGTGGTGGCGGAACCCCGCCGGGAACCCGCTGACCCGGATGGCATCGCCGGGCGAGTCGTCCGGCGGCACCGGGAACAGGTACCGCTTCCGGTAATAGGGCCGGTCCGGCGGCGGCGCGGCGCGCAGGAACGCCCCGGTCTCCTGATGGACGCTCAGCCCCGTCAGCCCGACCGGCGCCTCGTTCCGCAGTGGCGGGACCGCGCCGCAGCAGACCCGGAAGCCCACGGGGTGGCGTCCGAAGTCGTTGTTCCCGTCCTCCCGGAAATGGCGGTACGACGGCGGCAGCGCGCAGCGCATCCAGAGTTCCAGCGGCTCCTCGTTGTACCGGGACGGGTCGTCCAGATATCCGCCGCGGACGCACTTGAACGCCCCGTACCGCGGCCCGGCCGGGTCGGCCGCGGGCAGATCGGTATAGGGCGCGTACCAGTCCAGACACCACTCCCGAAGGTGGCTGTCGCACATCCGGTCCACGTTCAGCCTTCTGCTGTTCCGCGCGGCGAATTCCCACTCGGCCTCCGTGGGCAGGCGATAGCTGAGTCCCTCCTTCTCCGACAGCCAGTCGCAGAAGTCGGCGGCCTCGTAAAAGCTGACGCCCTGCACGAACCCTCGCCACTCGCCCGTGTCCGGATCCTCGCCCGGCCGGGTCTCCGCCCAGAACCGGTCGAAATCCGCCTTGCGGACCGGCTCGTCGGCGATCCAGAAGCGGGACATCGTCACCTCGTGCACGGGCAGCCCGTCCGGGCACTTGTCCCAGTCGCCGCCGCCCATGCGAAAGCCGCCGCCCCCGGCCCGGACAAGGCGCATCCCCAGCGAATTGCGAAAGTCCGCTTCCTCCCGCGGCAGCCCCGCCGCGAGCCAGACGTGGTCCCGCTCCTGCCAGACCGGCCGGATCGTCGTCTCCATCCCGTTTCCTCCCTTTTCGTCCTTGCGGACGCTCCCTCCGCGCTCCCTGGGAAAGGGGGCGGTTCTCCGCAAGAGAACAAACGTTCTTTACAGTCCTTCCGGCCGGGCCTTCGCCCGGTCGGAAGGAGAGAGCGTTTTTTTCAGTCGTCCAGCAGGCCGTGGATCCCGGCGCGGGCCATCTGCGGCGTGGGCTCGAAGCGGGATTCGATGGTCACGAGGCGCTTTTCCGCACCGGCGGTGATAAAGCCCTCCATGATCTCCAGCACGTGCAGCGTCATGTCCGAGTTGGCGCGGTACCGGCGGCCGGTCAAAAGCGCGTGGGCCATGTCGGCCAGCCCCAGCGCACGGCTGTTCTGTTTATAGTCGAAGGCCAGCGGGATCTCGCGGACCGTTCCGTCCTCGGGGCGCAGCAGCCTCACCGGCCCGCCGAAGCCGTTGGGGTCCGGCACGAAAAGCGTGCCCTCGGTGCCGTAGATCTCGATCTTCTCCCCCGCGTCGTAGTACACGTCGAAGGTGGTGAACAGCGTACCGATGGCGCCGGAGGCGAACCGCATGGTGCCGGAGACGTAGGTGGGCACGTCCACGTCGATGATCTCGCCGAAGTGCGGCTGGCTGGTGATGCGCCTCTGGGCAAAGGCCGTCTGGGTCATGGCCGAGACCTCGGAGACGTTGCCCAACAGGTTGACCAGCGCCGTCAGGTAATAGGGGCCCATGTCGAACAGCGGGCCGCCGCCGTGCTTGTAGTAGAATTCCGGATCCGGATGCCAGGTCTCGTGCCCGTGGCCGATCATGTGGGCCGTGGCGCCGATGGGTCGGCCGATGAAGCCGTCGTCGATGAGCTTGCGGCTGGTCTGAATCCCCGCGCCGAGGAAGGTGTCCGGCGCGCCGCCCAGCATAAGGCCCTTTTCCCTGGCCAGCGCCCACAGGGTGCGGCCCTCGGCCAGCGTGGCCGCCAGCGGCTTTTCGGAATAGACGTTCTTTCCGGCCTTCAGCGCCGCCAGACTCACGTCGAAGTGCTCGTAGGGGCGGGTGATGTTCAGCACGATGTCCACCTCGGGGTCCGCGAACAGCTCGTACATGTCCTTGTACAGCTTGGGGACCCCGTATTTCTTCGCCGCGTTCTCCGCCCGCTCGGGGATCAGGTCGCAGACGCCCAGCACCTCGATCTCGCTGAACATGTTGGTGATATTTTCCAGATAGATGCCGCTGATGGCGCCGCAGCCGACGATGCCGATCTTGACCGTTTTCATGCCGTTTCCCCCTCTTCTCTCAGTACATCTTCGCCGTGTTCTCGAACCGCTCGGTGGTCAGGCCCCGTTCGGCGGCGATCCTCTTCCCGTCCGCCGCCCACAGCATCCCGCGGCGCATCAGCTCCTGCGCGCTGGGCGACCGGTCGAAGACCTCGTCGTGGTGGCCCAGCGAGCTGTAGAACACCCGTCCGTTGCCCCAGTATTTCGTCCACACCACGGGCATGTCGATGACCTTGTTGCTGCTGTGGAAATAATTCACCAGCGGGAACCGCGTCGTCGCCAGCACCTCGATGGCCGGGTCCACGTGCAGATAATAGTGCTCGCTCCAGACGGTGAAGTCCTCGATGCCGTCCACGATGGGGCTGGAACCGCGGCGGACGTTGACGACGTACTCTACGCCGTCCCCGCCGGGGTGGCTGACCCACTGTCCGCCGGTGATGAACTGCCATTCCGTGCTCTGGCGGAACGCGTCGCACATGCCGCCGTGCCACCCGGCGATGCCGGTGCCCCGGCCGACGGCCCTGGCCACGTTCTTCACGTAGGGATCGGGCAGATCGCCGCCCGTCCAGCAGGGCACGATCAGGTCAAAGGTCTCCAGCCGCTCTTCGTCCGCCAGACAGTCCAGCGTGTCGTACCGCTCCACCGCGAAGCCCTCTCCCTCGAGGACGCGTTGGAACCGCGCCGTGGTCAGCTCGGGCTCGTGTCCGTCCCAGCCGCCCTGAAAAATGATCGCTTTTTTCATAAAAACCACCTTTCCCGTCTTCTGATCGGGGCGCGTCGCCGCTCTCCCCGCGATTCCCTGCGCTCCGTCCGGCCCCGGCCCGCGCACCGCTCACGGGCCCGTACGCCAGCCGCGCTTGATCCGCCAGACGACCCACGCCAGCGCCGCCGCCATGCCGAGGATCACCACGAACCAGATTCCGCTCATCCACCACGGCTGTTCGTAGACCTTCAGGAACGGATACGGTCCCTCGACGACCCTGAGAAAGTTCAGCAGAATCAGCGCCGCCGCGTAGAGCCCCGTGAACGCCATGGCCTTGACCGGCGCCAGCCGGTCCCGCGGCGCGGGCGCGTCCGCCAGCCAGAAGGACAGCGCCCCCGTCACCGGCGCCAGCAGATGGAGGAACAGGCCGGACTCCTGGAACAGCATCCAGACCAGGCTCTTCCACCCGCCCAGCAGCGGCCCCAGCACGGTGATCACCACGAGGAACGTCAGCGAGACCGTGCAGACGGCGTAATACTTCAGCTTGACGACCCACGCCGGGATCGGCCGGCCCCCGGCCAGACTGACGGCGGCGGCCGCCGCGCTCACCGCCGCGGCCGCCAGCAGGAACAGGTTGCTGTCCACCGTGTAGTATTCCACGATGCCCCAGCCCAGCGTTCCGGCCGCGATGGCGACCCCGACGGAAACCAGGACGACGACGGCCGCGTTGAGCGCCAGCGAGACCGCGGTTTTTCCCTTTTTCTCCATGTGCGAGCTCTCTTCTCCCCACCCGGCTCTTCGTCCGGTTCTTCTTTTTTATTATAACACCTCGCCGGACCGCTTGCAACGGTTTTCTTCGGCGCGGCCTTCTTTTGCGCCCGGCGCGGCGCATATCCGCGGCCCGGCCGGGGCACCCTGTCTCTGTGACCGGCGCGGCGGCGGGAGGTTTCACGTGAAACATCGCCCTTCGTCCGCGCCGGACGTGTTTCACGTGAAACCTTTGGAAGGGAGGCGTCCCGCCATGTCCTGCGTGCGCTGCGGCCGCTCCACCGTAAAATTCACCGCGCCTCCGGCCGTCGTCGGTTTCGGCTCCGCCGTGGGCCGCCGGGAGGGCGACGGCCCCCTCGGCTCCGGCTTCGACGCCGTCTTCACCGACGCCACGCTGGGCCGCCCCAGCTGGGAGGCCGCCGAGACCGCACTGCAGACCGAGGCCTTTTCCCGGGCGCTGGCCCGGGCCGGTCTGAACGCGGGCGACCTGGACCGAATCTTCGCCGGGGACCTGCTGAACCAGTGCGTGGCTTCGTCGCTGGCGCACCGGGGGTCCGCCGTGCCCTATCTGGGGCTTTACGGCGCCTGTTCCACCATGGCCGAGGCCCTGGGTCTGGCGGCCCTGTGCGTGGACAGCGGCGGCGTCCGGGCCGCCGCGGCCGTGACCAGCTCGCACTTCTGCAGCGCCGAGCGCCAATACCGCATGCCGCTGGAATACGGCGGCCAGCGGCCGCCCACGGCGCAGTGGACCGCCACTGCCTCCGGCTGTGCGATCCTTGCCGCCGCGGGAAGCGGTCCGCGGGCGACCCACTTCACCGCGGGCCGCATTGTGGACGCGGGCATCGCGGACGCCAACAACATGGGCGCCGCCATGGCCCCCGCCGCCTGCGCCACGCTGGCGGCGCTGTTCGCCGAGTCCGGTCTGTCTCCGACGGACCCCGACCGGATCTTCACCGGGGACCTGGGCTCTTTCGGGCTTTCGCTGCTGCGGGAGCTCCTCGCCCGGGAGGGGCTCAACCTGTCCGACCGACTGTTCGACTGCGGCGAGATGCTCTACGCCCCGGAAAGCGACGCCCACTGCGGCGGCTCGGGGGCCGGCTGTTCGGCCGGCGTCCTCTGCGGTCATATCCTGCCCCGGCTGCTCTCCGGCGAGTGGCGGCGGGTCGTCTTCGCCGGGACGGGGGCCCTTCACTCGCCGACGACGCTGAACCAAGGGGAGTCCATCCCCGGCATCTGCCACGCCGTCGTCCTCTGCGCGGACAAGGAGGCTTTTCTGTGACCGAAACGCTGCTTCACTATCTCTGGGTCTTCCTCGTCGGCGGCGCCATCTGCGCCGTCGGCCAGATCCTGATCGACCGGACCGCCCTGACTCCGGCCCGGATCCTGGTGCTGTTCGAGGTCTGCGGCGTCTTTCTGACTGCCGTCGGCCTCTGGGACCCGGTGGTCCGCGTCGCCGGGGCGGGGGCCACCGTGCCCATCGTCGGCTTCGGCTACGCACTGGCCCGCGGCGTCAAGGCGGCGGTAGACGCCGAGGGGGCGCCGGGGATCCTCTCCGGCGGCCTTTCCCGCACGGCCCCCGGCATCGCCGCCGCCGTGATCTTCGGCCTGCTGGCCGCGGCGGTCTCCCGCTCGCGGGAAAAATAGCGGGGATCCCCGCCAAAAAAGAACGTTTGTTCTTGCTTGCGCTTTTGCGCGCCAAAAAGCGGCGCTTCCCCTGCGCGGGGGAAACGCCGCTTTCCGTTCGCTTGTTCCGGTTTATTTCCGGCCCTGGTCCAGACCGAGTCCTCTCAGGTCGGCCACAGTGCCCTTTTCCTCGGCCTCGTACATCCGCCAGATGCAGCGAAGCCCCTGAAGGCTGGAGTACCCGTCCGTCATGGGGCGCTTGCCGTCCCGGATGCACTCCAGGAAGTGGCGGGTCTCGAACTGGGTCTTCTTGCTCTTGTCCGGATCCTCCCACAGCACGTGGACCAGATCCTCCGGCGCGGCCTCGTCCGGCATGTCCGGGTTGCAGTTCTCATAGAACAGGATCTTCCCGTCGGCGCGGTGCCAATCCAGCAGGCCCTTGGTCGTGTGCAGCTGGAAGCAATAGCCGTGCTCGGTGCCTCTGGCGCCCCACGTTCCGAAATGATAGCCCAGCGCGCCGTTTTTGAACCGGATCACCGCGTTCGAGGTGCCCTCTTTCTCCATCCACGGCGTTCCGAGGTTCGTGCCCATGTGCATCCCCTCCACCGGCTCGCCCAGGAACCACAGCAGAACGTCCACATAGTGGCACCCGTGGGAGAAGAACTGGCCGCCGCCCAGCTTTTTGGCCGACAGGGCCCAGCCGCTGGAGGGCGGATATTTCGTGTACTGCTCCGTCCAGATGGACATATTGAACAGCTCGCCGTACTCGCCGGAGTCGATGAGCTCCTTCAGCTTGACGATCTCGGGCCAATAGCGCACGGGGTACGCCGTCATCAGCGTCACGTGGTTCTCCTCGCAGGCCTCGATCAGGTTGACGCATTCCTCTTCCGTGTTGCACATCGGCTTTTCCATCAGGACGTGCTTGCCGCGGCGGGCGAAGAAGGTCCCGACCTCATAGTGCAGGTGGTGGGGCAGCACGACGACCACCGCGTCCACATAGTCCGTCAGGTCCTTATAGTCCGAACAGGCAAAGATCTCGTGTCCGGCCACCTTGCTCAGCACGCCGACCGCGGTCTCCAGCGTCTTCGGGTTGATGTCGCAGGCCGCCGTGACGTCCGCGATGTCCATCAGCTCGGACATGCCTGCCAGATGCTCGCCGCCCATGCCGCCGCAGCCGATAAGGCCCAATCGAATTCTCTCCATTTGCGTTTCTCCTCTTTCTCTTTTTGAAAAACTCGGTCTGTCCGACCGCGCGCTCCGGTCCCCCGGCCGCTGTCTTTTCGCCGTCCCGCGCTCCGCGCCGGCGAAAAGACAGCGTTTCCCCCGTAAAGGCCGTGTGCCGCCCGATCATAACCTGCATTTTCGTGCAGGTGGGCAACCTGTCCGCTTCTTTACTGCTTCCAACGTCCGCCGGGATCCGGCGGGAGGCCTGCAAACCGAAGCGGAACGCGGAATCCCTGTCGTTGTTTTTGTCGGTTAAAAAACAAGCGACATCACGAACCCCACAGGGGAAGGCGTCGTATTTCTGTTTTCGCTATGTCCGGCAGGGGGCCTTCAGTCATCCTTTTCGACGAACTCGTCGTCCCCGCTTTCGGCCTCGTCGGCCTCGAGACGGTTCACGAACATCTCGAACAGCTTGTCCAGCAGCGCCTCGTCCTCCAGCGTCACCAGCATCTCCTCGCCGTTCTCCTCTTCAGACTTCAGAACGATCAGCTCCGCCGTGTCGTCCACCAGCTCTTCCGGACCGTTATAGGCCGGGATGAAGGCCATATACAGCTCGCCCTCGTATTCCAGCGTGTCCAGATGCTCGAGCTCGATCTCGTTGCCCTCTTCATCGGTCAGGGTGATGAAATCGTTTCCGTATTCGCTCTCGTTCACGGTCTTGCTCCTGCCTTTCCGGAAAGCGCCGTGCGGCGCTTTCCCTTGTTGTCACCGCTATTATACCACAAGCGCCGCCGCTCTGCAATCCCCCCGCTCCGGAAAAAAGCCTTTACTTTTTCGCCGTTTTTTGCTATACTATCCCTTGCCGACACGCCGAAAAGACCGCTGTGCCGCCGCGTCCGGGCGGGGGAGGCCCCGCCCGCATGAGGAAAGTCCGGGCACCGCAGGGAAGGATAACGGGTAACGCCCGCCGAGGGAAACCTCCGGACAAGTGCAACAGAGATATACCGCCGGCCTTTGCGGCCGGTAAGGGTGGAAAGGCGGAGACAAGCGCCCGCCGTCGCCGCGGCAACGCGGCGTTCCTGTAAACTCTATCCGGTGCAACGCCCGACCGGACCCGGCGCGACCGCGCCGGAGGCCTTTCCCGGGCCGCGTCCGCAGTGGCGGCTTGAGCCCCGCAGCAATGCGGGGCCGCAGATAGATGGCGGCAGTCCACAGAACCCGGCTTACAGGCGATCCTCCTCGGCGTGTCGGCGCATCCGAACCAAAGACCGGCGGTCCCCCTCCCCGGAGGGGGGCCGCCGGACGCAAAAAAGGCGTTCCCTCCGGAGCTTTCCGAAGGGAACGCCGCTTTTATCTCCGTTCGCCGCGCCGCCGGATGGTCCCGCAGCCGACGATCGCTCCGCCGCGGTAGAACACCGCCTCCTGTCCCGGCGCGGCGGCCCGGATCCCGTCCGGGAACCACAGCTCGGCCCCCGTTCCGGTCCTGGTCACCGTGCCCCGGGTGAAGCCCGCCGAGTGGCGGACCCGAACGTCCGCCTCAAAGCGGTCCTCCGCGGGCAGATGCCACAGACAGTCCGAGACGCTCACCTCGCGGGAAAACTCGCCTCCGGCGGGGCTCAGCGTCACGTTCCCGCTGTCCGGATCGACGTCCGAAACGTAGACCGGCGCGCCCAGCGCCACCCCGAGGCCCTTCCGCTGGCCCACGGTGTACCGGTACAGACCGCCGTGGGGCGCGATCGTCCGGCCGGAGGGGTCCACGAAGTTCCCCGCCAGCCCTTCGGCCCCGGCCAGCCGCCGCTCCAGAAAGGCGATCCGGTCCCCGTCCGGGATGAAGCAGATCTCCATGCTGTCGGGCCGGGCCGCCGCGGGGATCCCCCGGGCCGCGGCCATAGCGCGGATCTCGCTCTTTTCATAGCCGCCCAGCGGGAACGCCAGCCGGGGATACAGCGCGCGGTCCAGCCGGCAGAGCATATACGACTGGTCGCTCCGTCCCTTTCCCGTCCCGATGGCCAGCTCGCCGCCGGGCAGGCGGAGCATGCGGGCGTAGTGTCCCGTGGCGACGGTCTCTGCCCCCAGCCGGTCCGCCGCGGCGGTCAGCCGGGCGAACTTGACCCGCGGATTGCAGCGGATACAGGGACTCGGCGTCCGGCCCCGGCCGTACTCGGCGGCAAAATAAGAGCAGACCTCGCGCTCCAGCGCTTCGGTGACGTCCTCGATCACCAGCGGGATCCCGATGGCGTCCGCGGCGGCCTGCGCCGCGCCGCTCTCGTCCCGGGCCTGTGCGGCCCGGAGATAGACGCCCGTGACCGCAAAGCCCGCTTCCGTCAGCAGCGCCGCGGCCAGAGACGAGTCCACGCCCCCGGACAGCCCGAGGACCGCTTTTTTCTTCATGCCGCGTCCGCCTTTCCCCTTCGCCGCCCGCCCGGCGGCGGTTTTTGTCCGCGCGCTCTACCGCGCCGCGCC
>JAEERN010000198.1 GCA_016285815.1 Clostridiales bacterium | reverse complement strand
GGTGGCGCTGTCCGGCCGGCCGCCGCCGTTGCCGCCCGCGGCCACGGCCACGGCCTTGACCAGGTCGCCCGCCTTCAGACCGGCGGCGATGGCCTGTTTCGTGGAGAACGCCGCCAGCACCGGCTTTTCGCCGTCCAGCGCGAACAGCGCGCAGACCGCGTCGTCCCGGCTGCGGATCTCGTCGCCCAGCTTGCGGACCAGCTCTACCGGCACGCCGGAGGTCCGGCACACGGCGAACCGCACGCCGCCGAGGGTCCCGGCCTCGGACAGGGCCTCGGCGAATTCGGCCCGCAGGGACAGCGCCGACAGCCGCTCGATCTCCCGCCGGGCCGCGCGCAGCTCTTCGGTGAGCTGGGCGGCCTTTTTGACCAGCTCGCCCCGGTTGGCCTTCAGCTCGGCGCCGGTCTCGGCCAGCAGGCGCTCTTCGCTGTCCATCAGCTCGGTGACGCCGCAGCCCACCACGGCCTCGATGCGGCGGACGCCCGCCGCCACGGAGCTCTCGCCCACGATCCGCAGCAGGCCCGCCTTGGCGGTGTTGTCCAGATGCGTGCCGCCGCAGAGCTCCGTCGAAACGTCGCCCATACGGACTACGCGCACCGTATCGCCGTACTTTTCCCCAAACAGGGCCATGGCCCCGGTGGCCTTGGCCTCTTCGATGCCCATCTCCGTCACGCTGACGGGCAGGCCCGCCAGGATGCTCTCGTTGACCAGGCGGCTCACCTCGTCCAGCTCTTCCTCCGTCACCGCCGAGAAGTGGGTGAAGTCGAAGCGCAGCCGGTCGGGCTCGACGTACGAGCCGGCCTGCTGGACGTGGGTGCCCAGCACGCGGCGCAGCGCGCTCTGCAGCAGGTGCGTGGCCGAATGGGCCCGGGCCGTGGCCGCCCGGCGGCACACGTCGATGGCGGCGGTCACCCGCTGGCCCACCCGGAACTCGCCCGAGACGACGCGCCCGTGGTGCAGCCACTTCTTGTCGGCGGTCTTCTTCACCGAGGTCACGCGGAACACACCGCCGGCCTCCGTGGTGATGACGCCCTCGTCGCTCACCTGGCCGCCGGATTCGGCGTAGAACGGCGTGCGGTCCAGCACCAGCTCGGCCTCGTCGTCCGCGCCGACGCTGCCGCGGCCCTCGCCGTCGGCCAGGATGAACAGCAGCTCGGCCTCTGCCCGGTCCTCGGTGTACCCCAGAAACTCCGTCTCGCGGTCGGTGCCGACGGCGCCGGTCCCGCTCCACGCAAAGTCGCCGGCGGCGGCCGTCGCCGCGCGGGACCGCTCTTTCTGCTCGTTCATCAGCGCGTCGAAGCCGGCGCGGTCCAGCGTCAGCCCCCGCTCCTCCAGCAGCTCGACGGTCAGATCCACGGGGAACCCGTAGGTGTCGTAGAGGCGGAAGGCGTCGTCCCCGGAGAACTCGCTCGCTCCCGCAGCGCGGGTGCGGGCCAGCATCTCCTCGAAGATCCCGAGGCCCGCGTCCAGCGTCACGGCGAAGCGCTCCTCCTCCGTTCGGATCACGCGGACGATATAGTCCTCTTTTTCCTTCAGCTCGGGGTAGGCCGACTGGCTCTCGGCCACGACCGTGGAGGCCACCTTGTACAGGAAGGGCTCGGTGATGCCCAGCAGCCGCCCGTGGCGCGCGGCGCGCCGCAGCAGGCGCCGCAGGACGTAGCCCCGCCCCTCGTTGGAGGGCAGGACCCCGTCGCTGACCAGCATGGTGGTCGAGCGGATATGGTCGGTGATGACGCGCAGCGAGACGTCCGTCTTCTCGTCGCAGTGATACTCTTTGCCCGCGATCTGCACCACGTGCTTCATGGTGTTGCGGATGGTATCCACCTCGAAGATGTTGTCCACGCCCTGCATGATGCAGGCCAGCCGCTCCAGACCCATGCCCGTGTCGATGTTCTTCTGCGGCAGCGGGGTATAGTTGCCGTTCCCGTCGTTGTTGAACTGGGTGAAGACCAGGTTCCAGAACTCCACGTACCGGTCGCAGTCGCAGCCCACCTTACAGGTCGGCTTGCCGCAGCCGTACTCGGGCCCGCGGTCGAAATAGATCTCCGAGCAGGGGCCGCAGGGGCCCGCGCCGATCTCCCAGAAGTTGTCCTCCTTACCGAAGCGGACCATGTGGTCCTCGGCCACGCCCACCTCTTTGGTCCAGATGTCCCAGGCCTCGTCGTCGTCGGTGTAGACCGAGACGTACAGCCTCTCGGGGGGCAGCTCCATGACCTTGGTGCAGAACTCCCAGGCCCAGGCCGTGGCCTCGCGCTTGAAATAGTCGCCGAAGGAGAAGTTGCCCAGCATTTCAAAGAAGGTGCCGTGGCGGGCCGTGTGGCCGACGCGCTCGATGTCCGGCGTGCGGATGCACTTCTGACAGGTGGTGACGCGCCGCCGCGGCGGCACCTGTTCCCCGGCGAACCAGGGCTTCATGGGGGCCATCCCCGCGTTGATGAGCAGCAGGGACTTTTCGTTCTGCGGGATCAGGGAAAAGCTGGGCAGGCGCAGATGCCCCTTGCCCGCGAAAAAGGACAGATACTTCTCTCTGATCTCGTTGACTCCTAAGCTTTGCATGGTCGTTTCCTCGTCTTCCTCTGATTTTTCCCGGATCGCCGGGCGCAGAAAACCGCGCGCCGGCACCCCCCGGGATCGTTCCCACAGGGGCGTGATGCACGCGGTACCACCCTGATTCGCGGACTGTCCATCCGCCTCGTTTGCGGCCCGGTAACGGGGGCCTGCCGCGCCGCTCGCCGCGGCGGCGCTCCGGGACGGCCCGCGGACCGCCCTTTCGGTGGTCTTCGCTCCTCCGCGCCGGGTCTCAACTTCTCCGGCTCTCTGTGGCGGCGGCAGCCCGCTTCTTCCCTTCACAGCGCATATCCTATTCTTTTGGGATTATAGCACATCCGCGCCGCCGTGTCAACACACGGCGGCGCGGCGTCCGTCATTTTTTCGCCTCCGGCGCGGCTGCCGCGGCGCTCAAAGGCCCAGCAGCTCCGCGATGACCGCGCCGATCCCCTCGGCCATGCGGAAAAAGCCCAGCGTCGTCGGGTGGCAGCCGTCCACGAAACAGGCGCTCCGCTCGCCGTCGCCGCAGAGGGTCCCGCCGTCCACGAAGCGGACGTTCCGGTCGCCCTCCGCGACGGCCCGGTCGAAGGTCCGCCGGATCACGGCGCGGCGCGCCGCCGCGCCGGCCGGGTCCAGATCCGTATCCGGCTTGGTGACGAAGATCACCGGCGTGTCCGGGCGGGCCGCGCGATACCGGCGGTACAGCCGGAAGTGGGTCTGCTCCAGATACTCGACGGAGGGGGCGTTGTGGTCGTAGTCACAGACGAAGACCGACGGCTCGAAGGTGCAGAGCCAGTCGACCATGGCGTCCTCGGCGCGGGCGCTCCCGTTATAGCCCTGGTTGACGAAGTCCAGATCGTATCGCCGCGAGATCATGGCCTGATACGAGTCGCCCGGCCGGTCGGCGCATCCCCCCTGGGTGATGGACGAGCCGTAGTACAGCACCGGCGCGACGGGGCGGTACCGCCCGCCGTGCTCCAGCGCGGCGCCCTCGTCCAGCCCCACCTGCACCTCGTCCACCGTGTTGTACAGCGGGAAATCGATCAGCACGTCCCGCATGCCGCCGCGGCCGAAGTCCTGGACGCCGCCGAAGGCCCTACAGTCCCGGCCCGGCGCCAGGAACCCGGCGAAGCGCTGGCGGCCGTTTTCGCAGAAGAAGAGGTCGAAGCCGCAGGAGCCGGTCAGCGGCATGTGGTTCATGGCCAGCACGCCGTCGGAGATCCGCACCTTCAGCGCGATGCGGGCCGAGTCTGTCCGGAACCGCAGCCGGATCCCGCTGGTGTGCCGCGCCAGATACGCCACGCTCTCGCTGACGCGCGCCGCGGCCTCGGCGGGCATCCGGCGGAACGGCTCGCCCGGACCGGAGACGCACTGGTACAGGTCGAACGGCGCGGCATAGGCGTCCCGGAACACGAGTCCGTCGCCTTCTCCCAGCGCGTTCAGCTTTTCGGGGCTCTGCACGTCGTCGAAGCATTCCATGGCGATCTTCCTCCGCTCGTTTCGTTTTTTTCATTATACACCGCCCCGGCCGGAATGGCAAGAAAAACCGCCCGCTTTCCCGGCGGGGAAAGCGGGCGGCGCGGATCGTTTTTCCGGCGGACCCGGCTCAGTAGGCGATGCCCTGCCACAGCATGGCGTTGGCCACCTTCAGGAAGCCGGCGACGTTGGCGCCCACCACCAGATCGCCCGGACGGCCCATCTCCACCGAGGCCGCATAGGCGTTGTGATAGATGTTCTTCATGATGTCCTGCAGCTTGGCGTCCACCTCTTCGAAGGTCCACGGCAGACGGATGCTGTTCTGGGTCATCTCCAGACCGGAGACCGAAACGCCGCCGGCGTTGGCCGCCTTGGCCGGTCCGAACAGGATGCCCGCCTCGCGGAAGACCTCGATGGCCTCCAGCGTCGAGGGCATGTTGGCGCCCTCGGCGACGCACTTGCAGCCGTTGGCCACCAGCGTCCGGGCCGAGTTCTCGTCGATCTCGTTCTGTGTGCCGCAGGGCAGGGCGATGTCGCAGGGGATCGTCCAGATGCCGCTGCTGCCCTCGGTGTAGACCGAGCCGGGCACACGCGCGGCGTACTCCCGGATGCGGCCGCGCTCTTCCAGCTTGATCTTCTTGACCACGTCCAGCTTGATGCCGTCGGGGTCGTAAACATAGCCGTTGGAGTCGCTCATGGCCACGACCCTGGCGCCCAGCTGCTGGGCCTTTTCACAGGCGAAGATGGCCACGTTGCCCGAGGCGGAGACGACGACGGTCTTGCCCTCGAAGCTGTCGTTCTTCGCCGCCAGCATCTCCTTCACGAAATAGCACAGACCGTAGCCCGTGGCCTCGGTGCGGGCCAGCGAGCCGCCGGAATAGAGGCTCTTGCCCGTGAGGACGCCGGTGTACTCGTTGGCCAGCCGCTTGTACTGGCCGAACAGATAGCCGATCTCTCTGGCGCCGACGCCTTTGTCGCCGGCGGGAACGTCGGTGTCCGGCCCGATGTGCTTGGCCAGCTCGGTCATGAAGCTCTGGCAGAAGCGCATGACCTCGCCGTCGCTCTTGCCCTTGGGGTCGAAGTCCGAACCGCCCTTGCCGCCGCCCATGGGCAGGCCGGTGAGGCTGTTCTTGAAGATCTGTTCAAAGCCGAGGAATTTGATCTCGGACGCGCAGACCGAGGCGTTGAAGCGCAGACCGCCCTTGTACGGGCCGATGGCCGAGTTGAACTGGACGCGATAGCCGCGGTTGACGCGGACCTTGCCGCTGTCGTCCACCCAGCTCACGCGGAACGAGATGAACCGCTCCGGCTCGACGATGCGCTCGAACACGCCGGCGTCCACCAGGTCCTTCCGCTTTTCGGCCACGGGCTGCAGCGAGTCCAGCACCTCGTAGACCGCCTGAAGAAACTCGCTCTCGCCGGGGTTCCTCTTTTTGACCGTCTCGTACACGCTCAACAGATACTCGTTTGTCAATGCCATAAGTCACGCTTCCTTTCTTCGCTCCGGCACGAAACCCTTCGCTTATGTCAACTATTATACTCCGTCCCGCGTCAATTGCAAGAAGAAAATCCGGCGCGCATAAAAATTCAGAGAGTTGACCAAATCCGCGGCCAACTCTCCGGTTTTTTCCCGTTCAACTTTCAAACCCGTTTTTCCGGGCGCGGCGCTCAGGCCTTTTCCTCCCGGAAGAACAGCGGGATCTTGTCGAGGACGATGATGTCCTCGCGGTCGTTGGCGTCCCCCTCGGACAGGATGGCCGCCCGGGCGACGATCTCGCCGCCGGCCTCGTTCACCAGCTGCTCGATGGCGGCCAGCGAAGCCCCCGTGGAGATCACGTCGTCCACGATGGCGACGCGCTTGCCGCGGATCCGGAGCGAGTCCTCCTCGTCGAGGCAGAGGATCTGCTCGCTCTTGGTGGTGATGGAGTTGACGTGGGTGATGATCGGGTGCGACATATAGCCCTTGACGGATTTCCGGGCGATGATATAGCGCGGCATCTTCATGACCTTGGCCATCTCGTAGATCAGCGGGATGCTCTTGGCCTCCGCCGTGATGAGATAGTCCACGGGGGGAAGCTTCTCCGCCAGCGCACGGGCACAGGGCTCGACCACCTCGGTATCGCCGAAAATGACGAACGCGGCGATGGACAGCTTATCCGTCAGCGGCACGATGGGCAGTTCTCTCGTCAGCCCGCCGATGTGAATGGTATAGGTCTCCACAGACAGTCACCTCTTCCAGTTTGTTCCGGCACACCCTTATATTTTACATGTTTTTTCGAAGATGTCAAGCATTTTGCGCGCCTCGCGCTTCATCACGTCCTCGCTGCGCCGCAAAAACCGCCGCATCCCGGCGCCGTCTCCGGTCCGGGCCAGCGCCGCCCCGGCGCGGCAGAAATCCGCCGCGGCGTCGATCCAGCGGCGGCACTCGGCCGCC